>CAXNGF010000229.1:0-3678 GCA_964201905.1 Limnohabitans sp.
GGCCGAGATGTTTTTGATCTTTCATCTCATGCGTCCCAACGTCTTGCCATTAGATGATGTGGGCTTGATCAATGGCATCAGCAAGAACTATTTTTCAGGTGAGCCCGTGAGCCGAAGCGATGCGCGCGAGGTGGCGCAAGCGTGGCAACCCTTCAGCACGGTTGCAACTTGGTATATTTGGCGGTCTCTTGACCCCCTACCAGTTGAGTATTGAGCAAGATAAAGGAGGCCCAATTTGGCCAAGCGCACATTCCTAGACTTTGAGCAGCCCGTGGCAGAACTCGAAGGCAAAATTGAAGAACTTCGCTATGTTCAGAGCGAATCTGCTGTGGATATTTCCGAAGAAATTGACCAGCTCAGTAAAAAGAGCCAACAACTGACCAAAGACATTTACTCCGATTTGACGGCCTGGCAAATTACCAAAATCGCCCGTCATCCTGAGCGTCCCTACACACTTGATTACATCCGCGAAATTTTCACGGATTTTGTGGAAATGCACGGTGATCGCCACTTTGCCGATGACTTGTCGATTGTGGGCGGCTTGGCTCGTTTCAATGGTTCACCTTGTATGGTGCTCGGCCATCAAAAGGGACGCGATACCAAAGAACGCACACAGCGCAACTTTGGCATGAGTAAGCCAGAAGGCTATCGCAAAGCCCTGCGCCTCATGAAGACTGCAGAAAAATTCAAGCTGCCCGTTTTCACATTTGTCGACACGCCCGGCGCATACCCCGGCATTGATGCCGAAGAGCGCAGCCAGTCAGAAGCCATCGGCCGCAACATTTTTGAAATGGCGCAACTTGAGGTGCCCATCATTACCACCATCATTGGTGAAGGTGGCTCCGGTGGCGCATTGGCTATTTCTGTAGCCGATTCAGTGCTCATGCTTCAGTACTCTGTTTATTCGGTTATCAGTCCAGAAGGTTGCGCGTCTATTTTGTGGAAAACCTCTGAAAAAGCAGAGGAAGCGGCTGATGCGCTTGGCATTACCGCCCATCGTTTAAAAGCTTTGAATTTGATCGATAAAATTGTGAATGAGCCGGTCGGGGGTGCCCATCGCGACCCTGCTCAAATGGCTGCATTTTTGAAGCGAGCTTTGGGAGACGCGTGGCGTCAAGTTACCGATTTGAAACCCAAAGAGTTGGTCGAGCGTCGCTACGAGCGTTTGCAAAGCTATGGCCGTTTCACCGACACCAAAGCCGGTAAATAATGCGGCGCTTGCTGGCGCAGGCTTGCTTGCGCCTAGCTTTAGGCCTCAGCTTCCCGTAGCCGTTGCTTTAAGTGGCGGTGCTGACTCAAGTGCTTTGTTACTGGCTTGCGTTAGGCAGTGGCCAGGGCAGGTAAGAGCCATTCACATTCATCATGGGTTACAAGCGGCAGCCGATGAATTTGCAAGCCACTGTCAAGCCTTGTGTGAACAACTTCAAGTGCCTTTGGTTCTTTGCAAAGTCAACGCCAAACACGAATCGGGTGAAAGCCCTGAAGATGCAGCCAGAAAGGCGCGTTATATCGCTTTGAGCAATGCTGTTCAAACACATCCTTTACTTCAGGGTTTGAAAGACATTGCCCTGGCGCAACATGCAGACGACCAAGTGGAGACTTTATTGCTGGCGCTGTCGCGCGGTGCAGGTTTGCCAGGATTGGCCAGCATGCCAGCGCAATGGACGCGCGATGGTTTGCAATGGCATCGGCCTTTGTTGAAGGTGCCTGGGTCTAAATTGCGTCAATACCTTACTCTGGCTGAAGTGTCATGGGTAGAAGATCCCACCAATCAAGATGAGCAATTCACTCGCAACCGCATTCGAGCGCAGTTGTTGCCTGTTTTAGAACGTTCTTTTCCCCAATTCAGAGAAACCTTTTCAAGGAGTTCTTCTCATGCTGCTGAAGCGCAAGAAATTTTAGATGAGGTGGCCGCGGCCGATTTAGCTTCCCTCATGTTGGCGGCTGGGCCCAACATTAGAGCCTTACAACAACTCAGCCCGGCTCGGCAGTCTTTGCTGCTCCGACATTGGCTGAAGGTTTATCACCAAACGACACCGAGTACCGTGCAACTGAATGAATTGCTGTCGCAAATTGCAGCCTGTACCACCCGCGGCCATCAAGTCCATTTGAAAGTAGGGCGAGGGCATGTGCGCCGCGACTTGGCTGTGTTGGTCTGGGCGCCACAGGCGTAGCCTGTAAAAACCCTTCAAATCTAGGGTTCTCCCGAGTACAATCAATGGGTTTTGCTGGAAATTTCCTTTTATAAATTTAAAAATGGCACTGATCGTTCACAAATACGGTGGCACTTCCATGGGCTCTACGGAGCGCATTCGGAATGTGGCCAAACGCGTCGCCAAATGGGCAAGGGCTGGTCACCAAATGGTGGTGGTGCCTAGCGCCATGAGCGGCGAGACCAATCGCTTGTTGGGCTTGGCCAAAGAATTGGCCCCTGCCAAAACAGACACAGCCTACGACCGTGAACTTGATATGTTGGCTTCAACAGGAGAGCAAGCTTCTTCTGCTTTGCTGGCCATTGCATTGCAGTCTGAGGGCATGGCATCGGTCAGCTATGCTGGCTGGCAAGTGCCCATCAAGACCAACAGCGCTTTTACCAAAGCACGCATTGAATCAATAGACGATGAGCGAGTTCGGAAAGACTTGGCGGCTGGCCTTGTGGTCATCGTGACAGGCTTCCAAGGCGTAGACCCGGATGGCAATATCACCACCTTAGGTCGTGGTGGTTCTGACACCTCTGCCGTTGCCGTGGCTGCCGCCATGAAGGCTGACGAGTGCCTGATTTACACCGATGTGGATGGCGTTTACACCACCGACCCCCGCGTGGTTCCTGAGGCCCGTCGGTTGAGAACAGTCAGCTTTGAGGAGATGCTAGAAATGGCGTCCCTAGGCTCAAAAGTTTTGCAAATTCGCTCTGTTGAATTTGCAGGTAAATACAAAGTGCCTATGCGTGTGTTGTCTAGCTTCACACCTTGGGACATCGACATTCATGAAGAAGCCAAATCTGGCACCCTGATCACTTTTGAGGAAGACGAAAAAATGGAACAAGCCGTAGTCTCCGGCATTGCGTTCAATCGCGATGAAGCCAAAATTTCTGTTTTGGGCGTGCCCGACAAACCTGGCATTGCTTATCAAATTTTGGGTGCAGTGGCCGACGCCAACATTGAAGTTGACGTGATCATTCAAAATTTGAGCAAAGAAGGTAAAACTGACTTCAGCTTCACCGTGCACCGCAATGACTTTGCGCGCACCATGGACTTGCTGAAAGAAAAAGTGATGCCAGTTTTGGGTGCGACGGAAGTTACGGGCGACGCCAAGATTTGCAAGGTTTCTATTGTTGGCATTGGCATGCGAAGCCACGTGGGTATTGCCAGCAAAATGTTTCGTTCATTGAGCGAAGAGGGTATCAATATTCAGATGATTTCTACGTCTGAAATTAAAACCTCAGTAGTAATTGACGAAAAATACATGGAATTGGCGGTGCGGGCTTTGCACAAGGCCTTTGATTTAGACCAAGCCTGATATAATTTTCGAGTGCTGGAATCGTGACCGAGTGGCCGAAGGTGCTCCCCTGCTAAGGGAGTATAGGGTGTAGAGCCTTATCGAGAGTTCGAATCTCTCCGATTCCGCCAGTACAAAGACCTCAAACCTGCTCAGCAGGCCTTGAGGCAGCCTCAGGCC
>CAXNGF010000230.1:0-3670 GCA_964201905.1 Limnohabitans sp.
CTGTTGCTGGGCGTGGTGCCCAAAGAAGTTCATGCCTGGTACTTGGGTGTTTATGTCGATGCGGTGGAGTGGGTGGAACTGCCCAACACATTGGGCATGAGCCAGTTTGCAGATGGCGGGGTGATGGCCAGCAAACCCTATGTCGCCAGCGGCAAATACATTGACCGCATGAGCAACCATTGCAAGGGCTGTCGTTTTAATCCAGCTTTGTCCACTGGCGAATCAGCCTGCCCTTTCACCACCCTCTATTGGGATTACCTCAACCGACATGTTGATGTATTGGCCAAAAATCCGCGTATGCTCATGCAGTTGAAAAATCTCAATCGTCTTTCGAATGAAGAAAAAAGCGCCATTGCAGCGCAAGCCAAACTTCTGACCAGCCGTTATATTTAAAAAAATGACCTATTTTTACGAACCCCGTCTCGGACACCAACTTCCACATGATCCATTCAATGCCATTGTGGGCCCACGCCCTATCGGCTGGATCTCCTCACAAAGCGCAGATGGCGTCTTGAACTTAGCGCCATACAGCTTCTTCAATGCCTTCAATTACACCCCACCACTCATCGGCTTCTCAAGCATTGGACGCAAAGATTCACTCAACAACATTGAGGCCACTGGTGAATTTGTATGGAACTTGGTCACACGCCCACAAGTTGAAGCCATGAACCAGACCTGCAAAGCTGTTCCCCCTGAGGTCAATGAATTTGAAATTTCAGGACTGTCAACAGCGCCATCAAGATTGGTCAAGGTGCCGCGTGTGGCCGAAAGCCCTGTGAGCTTTGAATGTCGGTGCACCCAAATTTTGCAAATGAAAAATCTGCAAGGTGAGTCACTCCAGACCTGGATGGTTTTTGGTGAAGTGATTGGTGTTCACATCGATGAAAAGCTCTTGAATAACGGGGTTTACGACACAGCCAATGCACAACACATTCTTCGCGGCGGAGGGCCTGCCGATTATTTTTCAATTGGGCCAGAACAGTTGTTCAAACTGCATCGGCCTTCAAACTGATTGCCTCTAAAGTTGCCGGCTCAATCCTTCAGAAACAAAGTTCTCAAGGGTTGCTCCCCTACCTGACGGCTCCAGTGCCCATGCACTGATGCATCAAAAGTTGACCCTTCAGGCAAGGTGTCTGCAGAGTAGAAATGGTCGCCTGCAGAAAAAATTCGAGATGTACCGTCTTGCAAACCAATTTCCATTTGTCCTGACAAAATGAAGACCCATTGAGGCTTGCCGGTGACGTGAAATTGACTGCGAAATCCAACGGGGCTAAAGCGCAATTGATAGCCTTCCGCTGAAAAGATGTCAGACAATTGGCTCTGCGGTGTGCCCTGGCTGAATGCCAAATTTACTTCCTTGAATTTGGCCTTGCCATCGGTGTCAGTGAACAGCACCACCTTGGTGAAATTTGTCATGTTTGAAGGGTCTCTTTAATTTGAATGAGCTGAGGGCGCTTTGATGAGTTTTGCTGGCCCCGAAAGGCTGGGCAACTTTCTGCGTGAGTTTAAAACATGCTCCATGTCTTGGTGCGCACCTTCAATCAAAACGCGAATGGCCTTTTCAGCCTTGTCTGGATTTTTGGCAATCACTGCGTCCAAAACGGCCTTGTGCAAGGGCAATGCCGCCTTAGGTGCATCCTTGCGAGAGGTTGAAATCTCAAAACTGGTTCGAAGCAAAGCACCCAAGGCCTTGCTCATTTGAACAATCATTCGGTTGTGCGAAGCCACCAACATGCCCGTGTGAAAGTGCATGTCGTGGGTGACGTAGTCACCGCCTTCTTCGATGGCTTTTTTCATACCGGCATAAGCCGAAGACACACCGTCGATGTCGGTTGCAGTGGCGCGCTGTGCTGCCAAGCGCACAGCAGCAGGCTCAACAACTCTGCGCAACTCCTGAAGGTCGCGCAAAAATTCGGCTGTCAGGCCCGCTTTGGCCTGCCACGCAATGACATCGGTGTCAAACCAATTCCATTGCTCTTCGGGCAAGACACGGGTGCCCACCTTGGGGCCCGTAAAGATGAGACCCTTGGCCACCAGTGATTTAACGGCCTCGCGAATCACGGTGCGACTCACACCCAATTGCTCGCACAGAACAGGCTCGGGGGGCAAACTACCGCCTATGGGGTACTGACCACCAACGATGGCCTCGCCTAAAAAGTCAACCGTGTTGCCGTGAACGTTTTTGATCATTCGAAGCCATGGTCATTTTTGTGAGGGATTTTTGAACTCAAAGTGAGGTTCAAGAACGGCATTCAGGCACTGGCGTTAGAACGGGCTGACCTGCCATGTGTGCCTCCAAGTTGGCCAAAGCCAAGGCCGACATGGCCTTGCGTGTTTCAACAGTACCGCTGGCAATGTGAGGGGTCAGTACCACGTTGTCGAGCTTTCTCAGTTCAGCAGGCACATTGGGTTCATCCACATACACGTCCAGGCCTGCACCCGCAATTGTTTTCTTTTGCAAGGCCTCAATCAAGGCTGCTTGATCGACCACAGATCCGCGCGCCACATTGACCAAGAAGCTTTGCGGACCTAGGGCCTTCAATACCTCGGCATTGATGAGATTTTTGGTGGCAGCCCCACCAGGTGTGATGACCACCATGAAATCAACTGCTGATGCCAATGCTGTGACATTGGGCACGTATGCGTAAGTCACATCAGAGCGTTGATGGCGTGTGGTGTAGCTAATGACCATGTCAAAGGCAGCCGCACGTTTGGCGATGGCTTGGCCAATGCGGCCCATGCCCACAATACCTAACTTAGCGCCAGTGAGTTTGCGTGTGAGCTGAAAAGGGCCATCCACCCAATCGGCGTTGCGGGTAAAGCGATCGGCTGCAGGGATTTTGCGCGCCACGGCCAGCAACAAGCCCAAGGCCAAATCGGCCACATCATCGTTCAGCACATCGGGCGTGTGTGTGACCATGATGCCACGCTTTTTAGCTGCCGCTACATCGATACCGTCGTAACCCACACCACACACTGAAATCATTTCGAGTGCAGGAAACATGGCCATGTAACTCGCATCAATTTTGGACTCGCCACCCCCAACCAAGGCACGCACACGACCAAAAACTTGACGATCGCGGATGTGATCACGCTCATGCACCACAAATTTCTCTTGCAAGCCCGTCGTTAAATAAGGCGGAATGCGCGATGTCACAAGAATTTCTGGATGGTGAATGTTCATTTTGAGAATCTCCTGGTCACAAAGAAAACCGCGGCCAAGGCGGCAAATGGATTGAGGGTTTGCACGAGTGCTGATTGATTTAAAAAGAAACTCAAATCACCTATCATCATACGATAATATTGTCAGTATTGACGCAACCCCAAACCTTCATTGAAGAAAATCACCATGACTCAAAGCCCCAAGAAAAAACCCGAAGAATTGCGCAGCCAACAGTGGTTTGGCCGACAAGACCGTGACGGCTTTGCCTACAGAAGTTGGGTCAAAGGCAAAGGTGTGCCGCACGATCAGTTTGATGGCCGTCCTGTGATTGGCATTTGCAACACCTTCAGCGAACTCACACCCTGCAATTCACACTTTCGCACCTTGGCGGAGCAGGTCAAGATTGGCGTGTATGAAGCGGGTGGTTTTCCGCTCGAATTTCCAGTCATGTCTTTGGGTGAGACCTTGCTGCGCCCTACGGCCATGCTGTATCGCAACCTAGCCTCT
>CAXNGF010000231.1:0-3633 GCA_964201905.1 Limnohabitans sp.
ATGTTGTTCTTTGGTGCTCGCACACAACAAGAGTTGCCTTACTTTGGCCCGCTGCAAAAGTTGCCCAAAGATTTCATTGACATCAACTTTGCCTTTTCACGCACGCCGGGTCAGCCTAAGCGTTATGTGCAAGACGCCATGCGCGAGCGCGCTGCCGATTTGGTGGCGCTCTTAAAAGACCCCAACACTTACTTCTATGTCTGTGGCTTAAAGAGCATGGAAGAGGGCGTGGTCTTGGCCTTGCACGATGTGGCAACCCAAGCGGGTCTTGATTGGGAAGCATTGGGGTCTACCCTCAAAAAAGAAGGCCGCTTGCACCTCGAAACCTATTGAGGTTTGAAAACGGCTTCAAAAGTCTTGATGACGATCCAAGGCGAACAAAGGCGTCAAATATCCGATGACTCTCAATCGTTGGTACTATCCGCCCATGAGTTATCGTCCTTCTATTGATGTTGCTGTTGTCATGCGCCGTGAGCGCGTGCAAGGTGACATGGCCAAATGGCAGACTTGGCGCTGGGTTTTAGACGACGTCACGCCCCAAGAAGAAAACTTTGGCCACGCCCCACAGTGTCTGCGCGAGGGCGATGATGGCTCCCTTTGGTTGTTTCCCAATTTCAAAGTCGAACTTTTTTCAGACGATGCAGAAGGCTATCTGCTCAATGTCACCTCACCCGATCCTTGTTTCTTTGTCATGTGGCGCATGGAAGAACGCATTGCACTCAGTGATGAACTGGTGGCTGTACCCGAGCGCGTGTCGCTCAGTTATCACGATGCCGGCCGATGGCTAGACGCCCAAGAAACCATTGAGCAAGTACCGGCCTCTCTTGACATCGTTCAATGGGTGCATGAGTTTGCCAATGACCACTACACCCCCGAGGTGAAGCGCCGCCAGCGGCCACAAAGTTTCCAAGCCCTCACAGATCGTTTTGGGCAACCTGCCAAAGTGACCACTGGCGACCGTTCCGGCCGGAAAGTAGACGGCGCATGAGCCAGGGTAGCAACAGCGGAGAGGGCGGTAACTTTTTCAGCCGCTGGTCGCAGCGCAAGCAAGCTGTTAAACAAGGTGCGCCTTTGAGTGAACCTTTGCCAAACGCCAGCACCCAGCCGCAGTCAAACCCCTTACAAGGCACACCACGCCATGCGACGCAAGCCACCCATGGGACTGCACTCCCAAAAAATACTGCGCCAAATTCTGAAAGCACAGACCCAAAAGAGCCGGCCAAGGCCCTGACCCTGGAGGATGTTTCCAAACTCACACCCGATTCGGATTTCACGTCTTACATGACACAGGGTGTGTCGCCAGAAGTGCGCAACGCTGCCATGAAAAAACTCTTGGCCGACCCGCACTACAACATCATGGACGGCTTGGACATTTACATTGGTGACTACAACACCCCTGACCCCTTGCCCGAGGGCATGTTGGCCAAAATGGTTGGTGCACAGTTCTTGGGTTTGGTCAAAGCCCCTGAAGATGTGGCACAGTCTGCCCCAAGCGAAGCACAATCCGAAGAAGCCTCCGAAACAAAACAAAACTTGCCAGCCTCTGATACAAGTTCAGTCACTTTAGAAAACGATCCGGCCCCCCATGACCACACTCATTTGCGATTGCAACCAGACGATGCCCCTGCAGACCCAGAAACTGGGTCAAGCACTGGGTGAATCGCTGACGCTGCACAGCACTCTTTGCCGCAGAGAAGCGGGCGCTTTCCAAAAGGCCATCAAGTCTGGCCAAGAAGTGGTTGTGGCTTGCACTCAAGAGAAGAAACTTTTTTCGGAACTGGCCTCTCAAACAGAAGGCGCAACATCGCCCATCAAGTTCGTCAACATTCGGGAAGTGGGTGGTTGGAGTCGCGATGCCCAAAACGCCAGCCCCAAGCTTGCAGCTCTTTTAGCTGCCGCACATTTACCTGAGCCTGATCCTGTCCCTGCGGTGCCTTTCAAAAGCGAAGGCCGATTGCTGATCATTGGCCCTATTGACCAAGCTGAAAAAGCGGCAGCCTTGGTGTCTGATGTTTTGCAAGTGGTCATCTTCTCGCAGGGTGCTGGTGAGGCCGGCGGCGCACAGACAAGGCAATACCCCGTCATTGCGGGGCAGTTGCAAAAGTTGACGGGATGGCTAGGTGCATTTGACGTGTCGTGGACCGAAAACAATCCCATCAATTTGGACTTGTGCACCCGCTGCAATGCTTGTGTTGAAGCATGTCCTGAAAACGCCATTGGCCTGGATTATCAAATTGACATGAACGCCTGCAATTCAAGCCGCGCATGCGTGAAAGTTTGTCAAGCGGCCGGTGCCATTGATTTCAATCGCGTGCCTGCAGAGGCCACAGAAAAGTTTGATTTAATTTTGGACCTTAGGAAAGCCAGTTCGGCTGGCCCCGGCTTTTTGCAACATGCGCCGCCCCAAGGTTATTTCAAGTGGGATGGCCAAGATCTCTCCACCCTGATCAAGTTGCGCGACATGGTGGGCGAGTTTGAAAAACCCAAGTTCTTTGCCTACAAGCAAAAGCTTTGCGCGCACAGCCGCAACGAAACCGTGGGCTGCAATGCGTGCGTTGACATCTGTTCAGCCGAGGCTATTTCAAGCGACAAGTCGCGGCAACAAATCAAAGTCAATCCCAACCTTTGTGTTGGTTGCGGCGCTTGCACCACAGTGTGTCCTACAGGTGCACTCACCTACGCTTACCCGAAAGCGCAAGAGCAAGGTTTGAAAATCAAAACCTTGTTGTCAACCTATCACGCTGCTGGCGGAAAAGATGCCACGCTCTTGTTTCACAGCCAAGAGGCAGGCCAAGCAAGCATTGAAGCTTTGGGCCGTTCGGCGCAACTCAAATTGGCACAGGGCGTACCTGCCAATGTGATTCCCATGTCTTTGTGGCACACAGCCAGTTTGGGCTTGGAAGTTTGGCTCACGGCCATTGCCTATGGCGCTAAGCAAGTGTTGGTGCTCAACACCCACGAAGAAGCGCCGCAATATGCAGAAGGCTTAGAAGCGCAAATGGCGGTTGCCCAAAGTTTGCTCGCAGGCTTGGGCTACACCGGTGAGCATTTTCAAATCATCAAAGCCAAGAGTGCCATGGATTTGGATGCCAGTTTGCAGGCCAACTTGCAAGCTCAGAAACAAGCGTCTGCACAGAGCAAAAATCAAGTACCCGCCGTGTTCGCCAAATATGCAGTGGCCCCTGAAAAGCGCGGCACGCTTGAACTGGCCTTGGACCATTTGAGCGAACACGCTCCAGCAGTTTTAAATGATGCCAACAAAGTCATCGACCTGCCCAAGGCTGCCCCAATGGGAAGTTTGAAAGTCAATGTCGACAAATGCACGCTGTGCTTAAGTTGCGTGAGCGCCTGCCCGGCCAGTGCTTTGCTAGACAACCCCGAATTGCCACAACTGCGCTTCATTGAAAAAAATTGTGTGCAGTGCGGCTTGTGTGCTACCACCTGCCCAGAAGATGCCATTGAGTTGGTGCCCCGATTCTTGCGCACACCCGAGCGCAAGCAAGCGCAGGTTTTGAACCAATCGCAACCCTACGGCTGTGTGAAATGTGGCAAACCCTTTGGCACCCTGAAGGCGATTGAGGCCATGTTGGGTAAGTTGGCAGGGCACAGCATGTTTCAAGGTGCGGCTTTGGA
>CAXNGF010000232.1:0-3610 GCA_964201905.1 Limnohabitans sp.
TTCCAAAGCAATTGATTCAGTATGCCAACACGCTTTTGAAAGATCGCATTTTGTTTGGCAGCGATTACCCCCTCATCACACCTGAGCGGTGGATGAAGGATTTTGAAGTGGCCGGTTTCAAACCTGAGGTAATGCCCGGGATTTTGAAAGACAACGCAGTGCGTTTGCTAGGTTTGAAATAAATTAATTCAAAGTGATCGTTGTTCTGACAGTGCCAGCCCGCGCTGCATGCGCTGTCAGATTTAGCACGGTACCTGCAGGTGCTTCCACGATCCATTCGTTCAATGCCCGATCGCCCGTGATGGTTTTACTGGGCAAGAAAGCTTGAAGCGAATTGGTGGCCGCGTGGCCTTCTAGTTGAGGGCCTTCCATGCGCGGCTTCCCCATGCGCAGTTGTGCGCCAGCTGGCAAATCAATTTCGAATATGCAAGGACGTGCCGTTTTTCGCTCAAGTGCACGCTTTGTGACATAACTCGGCAGATAGCCAGCATTGGCCACAGCCATTTGGATGCGCCATTGGCCATTCCCTAAATTTTCTGCTTTGGCGTGAAGCAATTCCAGCTTGGGCAGTGTGAGGGCAATTTGATTGAGCCAAGCAGGAAAACGAGCAGCTTCACGCTCGCGCAAATGGGCGGGTGGGTTGCGCCAGAAGTTCATGCGGTCCCAGCCACCCAGTTCAATGGCGCCCAATTCGGGATGTTGGTAGGGATACCAATCAACGTGCGCTTGGCCGCCGCAAACTTCGTCACTCCATTTGAGCAGTTTGATGTCGTCCTCGGGTGGGTGGTCACGGTACCAGTGAATAAAGTCGTAATCGGTGATGCCGGCTTCTTTGTTGGGTGCCCAAATTTCTACCGTCCAAAACAAAGCGCCCAAATGTTCGTAGACCCAGTCTTGCGTGCCAGTAATGACTTCTTTGGGGTGGTATTTGAAGTCGTGAAAAATACTGACGGCCGGATAGCCCGTGAGTTTGCTGCCAATGTCGGACATGCGCTTGATGATCCACAAATCTTCAGGCGTCATGTCGGCGTCGCTTAGAGTGCCCATGGGTCGCAAAATCACACCTGAGTGAGTGTGAAAGCTGACGGCAGCGCCAATGTTGGGATGCTTGGCAATGAAGTCCACCATGGCTCGCACTTCGGGCTCGCTGGTGGGGTAGGGACCAGCGCCTACTTGTTCGTATTCTTGACGCCAGAAGGCTGGGAAGTTGCGGTTCAAATCTAAGCCCTCGACATCGCGATTGGGTTTGATGTTGACACCGTCATAGTGCTTCAAACTGCCCTCGGGCATGACACGGAAATACTTGCCACCAAATTCGCCAGGTAAGCGAGGCGTGAGCAGTCTTGGCTCTTCTGGGTTGGCTTTCCAACCACCATGAGGATCGGGAATTTTCATCATCAAAATGCGGCCATCGCCGTCCATGTCTTCAATGCTGAGCCCTTCAACATGAGGCTCGTCCCATGGGTAAGGCCGTGTAGAAGATCGAATGTGCCTAGGCTTGTCTGCCATGGCCAGTTCAGCGCCATCTGGGTTTAAACGGGGCACCAAATAGATGGCGCGCGTATTGAGCAATTCAGTAACGCCAGCATCTTCACCGTCTTTGCTAAGAAGATGGTGCAGCCAGTAGAGGCAAGCCGTGCTGGCAGTGAGTTCGGCTGCGTGAATATTGCCGTCAACCCAGAATGCTGGTTTGTCTGTGTCTGCCCCGGTTGACTTGCGAGTGAGAACAATCACCCAAATAGGGCGATTTTCATGGCTTCTGCCTAGCTCACGAAGGGCTACCAATTCTGGTCGAGCTGCGGCAAAAGCTTGCAGCAGTTCTGTCAGTTCGTGATGTTTATAGAAACGATCAAAGGCGGGGAGCGGTAGTGCCACCTGGTTATTCTCGACGTTAGAAGCTGTGGACATGGTGAAGTGAGTGTGAATGCATTAAGAGGTTCTCAGCATACCAAGGCTTTGCTTAGATTGGAAATTGTTTGCGCTCTATTTATCCCTTGAAATTGCGAAGGGCTTATTGGGGAAATACCTAGGAAATCAGTCTCGAAAAAGACTGCTAATGAGAACAATTCTCTTCACAATCCGTCATTAGTTCGAAACACAGCTTGTACTTTGATTGTTTCCCATCAAAGGTGCAAGTTCAACCCACGAAAGTTTGGCATGTCAAAACCTGCATTAATTCTTGAAAATATTCTGGCTCATGAGAAAAACCGACCAGATTTTGTGTACATGACGCAGCCCATAGGCAATGGTCAGGTCGTTGATTACACATGGCGTGAGACCCTCAAGCAAGCGCGATCCATGGCCGCGTACATCAAAGCTCAAAACCTTGAGCCGGGTGCCCGGGTGGCCATTCTCTCCAAGAACTGCGCGCACTTCATCATGGCTGAACTGGCTATTTGGATGTCCGGCTGCACCACGGTGGCCATATTTCCAACTGAGTCGGGTGAGACCATTCGATACGTTCTAGATCACAGTGAAGCCAGTATGTTGTTTGTAGGTAAGCTGGATACTTGGCCAGATCAAGCTGCTTTTGTACCAGCATCTTTGCCTTGCATTGCATTCCCTCTCGCGCCTCAAAATCAATTTGCAAAGTGGGATGATATTGTTGCAAAAACAGCGCCCTTGCAAGGTGACATTGCGCGGGCACCTGAAGATTTGGCCATGATCATGTACACCTCAGGCTCTACAGGCCAGCCCAAAGGCGTCATGCACAATTTTGAACGGATATCTCTGACTGCAGAATTAATCAGTCAATCTATTTTGGAAAGCGCAGGTGATTTGAAAGATTACCGCATCTTGTCTTATCTCCCTTTGGCCCACGTTTTTGAACGAGCTTGGGTGGGGGCTGCCAGTTTGACGCATGGGCTCACGCATGTGTTTTTTGCCGAATCTTTGGACACCTTCATCCAAGACCTAAACCGCGCAAGACCCACATTCTTCATTTCTGTACCGCGCTTGTGGCTCAAGTTTCAGCAAGGTGTTTTCAGCAAGATGCCGCCAGCCAAGTTGGATTTATTGTTGAGCATTCCAATTATTCGAGGCGTGGTTAAAAAGAAAATCCTCAAAGGCCTCGGCTTGGATCAAGTGGTGTCAGCGGGTAGCGGTTCTGCGCCCTTGCCGGCCGAACTCATCGTCTGGTATCGCAAGCTAGGTTTGAACCTCTTAGAGGGCTATGCCATGACGGAGGATTTTGCTTGGTCACACAGTTGTACCAACGAAATAAATGAGCCAGGCAGTGTGGGTATTCCAGGTTCTGGCGTGCAAGCTCGAATCAGCTCTGAAGGCGAAATTTTGATTAAATCACCTGGCCAAATGGTGGGCTATTACAAACGCCCCGATTTGGATGCTGAAGCTTTTACCGAAGATGGCTTTTTCAAGACAGGCGATCAAGGTCAACAGCGCGCTGACGGCTTATTGAAAATTACCGGACGGGTGAAGGAGATTTTCAAAACCTCTAAAGGTAAGTATGTTGCGCCAGCGCCTATTGAAAACAAACTCAATGTGCACCCCATGGTTGAGATGAGCATCGTCTCAGGCGTCTCCCAGTCGGCTGCCTATGCCATGGTGGTGCTGGCGGAGGATGTTCGTGCGAAAGTCAAAGACGCTGAGG
>CAXNGF010000233.1:0-3606 GCA_964201905.1 Limnohabitans sp.
AGTTTTCCTGAATCGTCAAAAAACGGAAAAGGGCCTGAGCTAGAGACAGCTGGCACATGGTGCGTTACGAGCCCATCTCCATTCCACCAGTGAAGCAAATAGCCTGGTGGTTCCATTCTATACATGGCGGCTGCATCTTCAGCGATATCCAATTGAACTGTATGAGCCGTGCTAGGAGAAGTCATGACGGCCAGTCCGCCAACAGTTGCTCTAATGTTTCGATGTAAATGGCCACATATTACGAGCTGAACTTGAGAATGAAGGCTGAGGATTTTAGCTAATTCTTCCTGTCCCTCAAGGCCAATGTCATCCATGTGTCCAATGCCTGTCTTAAACCATTTGAAGACGGACAGGGGTTGCATCAGCATGCGTGAAGTTGTGCAACATACCCGCACTCACCTTGCTCAATTGCCCCCGCAAGCCAATCGACAACGCTCAGGACTTACCGCCTTTTTAAGCCGGTTGTATTGGCACTGTCACTTCATTCAAAAGCTAGAAAGCGAGCCCGAAATTGAATGGCGCAATATGCACAGAGGCTATGACATGCTTCGTGAAAACGAATTCAATCATACGCACTTTGAAGCATTGAAATCGGCTCAAACAGGATGGCCAATGGTAGATGCCTGTGTAACCATGTTGCATGAAACAGGGTGGCTCAATTTTCGCATGAGGGCCATGCTGGTATCTGTTGCTACCTATCCTCTTTGGCTCCATTGGCGTCCAGTGGGCGAATGGCTAGCCACACAATTTTTAGATTACGAGCCAGGCATTCACTGGAGCCAATTGCAAATGCAAGCTGGTACAACTGGAATCAACACCACGCGTGTTTACAACCCCATCAAGCAAGCGCAAGATCACGATCTACACGGTACGTTTGTAAAACGTTGGTTGCCTTACATGAGAAGCGTTCCAGACGATTGGCTTTTTGAGCCTTGGAAAATGCCCGCTACCACCTCAATGCACACAGCCGACAGACAAAAAATAGTGACGCCATTGATAGATTTGGCTGTTGCAACGCGGATCGCTAAGCATCGAGTTCACGAAAGAAGGCGTGACCCTGAAGTGATAGAAGGAAAAAAAGCTGTTATTGATCAACATGCATCGCGTCAAGTTTTCCGCAAGCTAAAAAGGTCACCAGCAGCAAAAGCATCTACGGAAAAACAAATGGGTTTTGATTTTTAATGAAGAATGCACTAAAAGAGCTGTTCGAGAGCGTCATAAATTGAGCCAATGATAGCTACCCTTTAAGATTGTCATGGGGTTTCCCCCTCTACAGACAAGATTAAAGCCCGCCAAAATTGCGTGTTCATCATGAATTAAGGAGTTGTATATGAAATTGCTTCGCTCGATTAAGATCTCTCTCAGCTTATTGGCCTTTGCTGCTGCAACCGTCCATGCTCAAGGGTTTCCAGAACGGCCCATCACCATGATTGTTCCTTTTACCCCAGGAGGAGTTTCGGACATCACGGCTCGTCCTCTGGCAATTGGAATGGCAAACAACTTGGGCCACAACATTGTGATAGACAACCGAGGCGGTGCAGGTGGCGCAATTGGCATGTCGGCCACGGCCAAGGCCAAGCCCGATGGCTATACCCTCATGATGGCCTTGCCTAGCATCATCACCATACCAATCTCTGATCGCATCAGTGGCAGAGCTTCAAGCTTTCAGATGGACCAATTTAAGCCCATTGCACGCTTGACAGCCGATCCTACGGTGCTTGCAGTTCGCGCTGAAAGCAAATGGAATACCTTGGCTGATTTCATCCGCGACGCTAAAGCTCAACCCGGCAAGATTTCATACAGTTCATCTGGCATTTACGGCACAACGCACGTGGCCATGGAAATTTTGGCAAACGCGGCTGGCATTCAGATGATTCACGTCCCCTTCAGCGGCGGAGGACAACAAATTCAATCCTTGTTGGCGGGCCAAGTCGATGCAACCATGCAAACACCCGGTGCTATTGCAGCTCACATTGCTTCAGGCAAATTGCGCTTACTCACGGCTATGAGCCGTGATCGCGTACCGTCCCTGCCCGATCTGCCTACAGCCCGTGAAGCAGGGTACGACGGTGAGTTTTATCTTTGGACTGGCGTATTTGCACCATTAAGCACGCCCGACGCCGTGGTCAATCGCTTGCGCACGGCTGTCAAAGAAGGCTCGTTGCACCCTGCATTCACTCAAGCCATGGCAACGCAGCGCACGCCTGTTCAATATTTGGACAGCGATGACTTTGCTCGTTTTCTGCAAGTTGACACGCGACGGCTCGATGCGGTGCTGACTAAAATGGGCAAGATCGAGTGACATGATTTTTTGCAACAGGATGATTTTATGAAGATAGTTAATTTCCAGTCTCAGTCTAGTTCTCGCATTGGCATACTAGATGGCGACTTCGTTGTGGATGTTCTGGCAGTGCACCAAGCCAATTCGGTTTTCACGCCAGAAAATGCCGCCCTCCTCGGCAACACCACATCCGTCATTGAGCATTGGCACTCGTTGCGCACTGGCTTTGAACAGGCCGTCAAAAATAGCCAACACAATGGCACTGGTCGCTTGAATATCAAAGATGTGCATCTGTTGGCACCCATGGTTCCGAGTTCCATTTTGTGCTCTGGAAGCAACTACCTGAGTCACAACGCTGAAAAAGCCAACGCAGACATCAGCGGCAAAGAACCTGAGTTTTTCATTAAGACGGGGGACTGCGTGGTCGGGCCTGGTGCAAATATCGTGCTTGACCGCGTACTCACTCAAAAGCTAGATGGCGAGGTAGAACTGGCTATCGTGATTGGCAAGTCGGGCAGGCATATTCCAAAAGAAAAAGCACTGGAACATGTATTTGGTTACACAATTGTCAACGACGTCACAGCACGAGACCGTCAAGTAAGAAAACGCCCTGACGGCAGCTTTTGGTACGAGTTGGGAAGGGGTAAATTTTTTGATTCAAGCGCACCCCTCGGGCCATGTATTACCACCGCCGACGAACTTGGTAACCCACAAGACCTGATGGTGCGTTCGTGGGTCAATGGTGAACTGCGCCAAATCAGCAGCACATCCCAAATGATTTGGAGTGTTGCGCAGTTGGTTCATTTTTTCTCAGTCAACGTAACTCTGCGACCTGGCATGGTCATCATCACTGGTACACCCAGTGGCACCGCCTGGTCCACTGACGCAGAACTTGGTGGCAAATGGAGCGGAACAGACGGCATGGTACCCGCCACAGGCTACCTCAAAGACGGTGACCGTATTGTTTGTGAAATCGATGGAATTGGTCGACTCGAAAACACCGTGATAGAAATACGCTGAAGGACTGTGGTTCTTAATTGTTGAATACCTTGGGGGTTAATCAATGGTAGGTATCGAGAGTGCAGGTCAAGGCTAATTGGTGAAATTAGAAGTAACACCTTAATGTGGCTTCAGCAAACGATCCAGAAGTCGAAAAACCTAGTGCTTCTTCATAATCATGGGTTCGACTTATACGGGTTCAAGTCCGCAATGTTCGAATATCTGCCGGGCGCTCGGTGAACGACAGAATTGAATGAACTGATCGGCGTAATTGCGCTGGGGCGACGTCGCGAATATGCCAGCGGCAAAGATGGTTGTTAGTTGCA
>CAXNGF010000234.1:0-3591 GCA_964201905.1 Limnohabitans sp.
TTTAAAACGGCCTGCGTCTCGCCGCGCAAGAAAGCCTCTGCTAGTGCAACATCTTGCGCATATTGCGTCACCGAGACAACACCCACACAAGGTCCAGAGCAACGTTTGATTTGATACAACAAACAAGGTCGAGTGCGGTTAGAAAAAACCGTGTCCTCACAAGTACGCAGCCTGAAAACTTTTTGTAAAAGTTGGATCGTTTCCTTCACAGCCCATGCACTGGGGTAAGGCCCGAAGTAACGGTGTTTTTTTTCAACACCTCCGCGGTAGTAGGCAATCCTTGAATATTCTTCTGCCTTGACCACAGGCTTGTCTTCGCTGGTGAGCTTGGCAGATCGGATGTTTTGGCGCGTCGCGCCAGTGCCAGACACTTTGAGGTAGGGATAGCTTTTGTCGTCGCGAAACAAAATATTGAACTTGGGGCTCAATGTCTTGATCAAATTATTCTCAAGCAGCAAGGCTTCGGCCTCCGAACGCACCACCGTGGTTTGCATCCGTCTGATCTTGCTAATCATGTGCCCAATGCGGGTACCGCCATGGTCTTTCTGAAAATAACTGCTAACGCGCTTTTTTAAATTTCTGGCCTTGCCAACGTACAAAACCTGATCTTCCGCATCGAAATAGCGATAAACCCCCGGCAAGCTGGGAAGTGCGGCCACCTCGGCCAATAAAGTTTCAGGGTGAACACTGGACATGGGGCTATTGTGTCTTGAAGCGCGCGACAATATCACGCATGCTTTGGGACATTTTTTGTAGCGTCATCGACAACCACGGAGATTTGGGGGTTTGTTGGCGCCTGAGCGCCGATTTGGCATCGCGAGGTCACAAGGTCAGGCTTTGGGTAGACGATGCCAGTGCACTGGCCTGGATGGCGCCCGACCTAGAGCGCAATACTGAGGGTTTTGGTCAATTCAACACACCCTCAGGCCAAGTGGTGGTCAGGTCTTGGAACGAAGCCCTTACCCCCCTTGATCTGAGCGCCGACGTATGGGTAGAAGCTTTTGGCTGCGAATTGCCCGAACACTTCTTGGCACGGGCCGCTCAAACTTATGTTGATGAACAAAGCCCTGCACACCCTGTTTGGTTGAATCTGGAGTACTTGAGTGCAGAGTCTTATGTTGAACGAAGCCACAAACTGCCTTCGCCCGTCATGAGCGGCGCATTAAAAGGTCGTACCAAATGGTTTTTTTATCCTGGGTTCACTGACAAAACAGGTGGCTTAATTCGAGAGGCAAGGGTCCTAGATAAATTGGATCAATTCACCAGGCAGCCACAAACTCAAAAAAGTACTCTTTTTTGCTATGAACCAGAAGCTTTGAAAGAAGCCATGCAATTGGTTGCTTTTCAGATGCCCCTGCATCTATGGCAGGTCGCTCATGGCCGAGGCGCTTTGGCCTTCAAGCAGGCCTTGCGCGTTTGGCCAAGCCATGTTGATCCGCCTTCACATCAGTTCATTCCCCCTGTTTCTCAAACAAAATTTGACCACCTTTTAAATTCAAGTGATTTGAATTTTGTCAGAGGCGAAGACTCGCTGGTCAGGGCGCTATGGGCTGGTAAGGCCTTTGTTTGGCAAATTTATCCACAACACGATGGCGCCCACGGCCCTAAATTGAATGCTTTCTTAGACTGGCTTCATGCGCCAGCCAGCCTTCGGCACTTTCACCTGCGTTGGAACGGCCTGTCGCAAGACCCACTGCCTGAGGTAGACCTGCCAGCTTGGCAAGCCTGCACTTTGGCTGCTCGGGAGCGTTTGCTACAACAAAAGGATTTGGTCAGCCAACTGCTTCAATTCGTCGAAGAAAAGCGCTAAAATCGTGGGCTTTGGGCCAACTGATGTTTCGCCCTTCACTTAAATGGTCCTTCAGGGGTACACCTTAATAGATCAACCCCAGAGGATTAACCCCAAAGAATGATTCCTTGGGACAACATTGGACAGATTATGAAAGTAGCTCAAGAAATTCGCGTCGGCAACGTCATCATGCAGGGCAAAGACCCCATGATCGTTTTGCGCACTGAATACAGCCGAGGCGGCCGCGGTGCTGCCACCGTTCGCATGAAGCTCAAAGCTTTGCTTAGCAACATGGGCACTGAGTCTGTGTTCAAAGCCGACGACAAAATGGACCAAGTCATCTTGGACCAAAAAGAGTGCACCTACTCTTACTTTGCCGATCCCATGTATGTTTTCATGGACACTGAATTCAACCAGTACGAAGTTGAATCAGAAAACATGGGCGATGCCTTGCACTACCTCGAAGACGGCATGGCTGTTGAAGTGGTGTTCTACGACGGCAAGGCCATTTCCGTTGAACTTCCCACCAGCGTGGAACGCGAAATCACTTGGACAGAGCCAGCAGTCAAAGGCGACACCTCAGGCAAAGTGCTTAAGCCAGCCAAGATTGCCACCGGCTTCGAAGTGCCCGTGCCTTTGTTTGTGAACCAAGGCGACAAAATTGAAATTGACACACGCACAGGCGAATACCGCAAGCGCGTTTAATCAACTTGTTGAAGTAGCTATTGCTACTGCGCACAAAGACCTCTTATTTCACCTAGGAGGTCTTTTTTTTAAGGGTCAGCAGGCGTTTCTACTTTGGGGCGCAGGCGCCAAGCTTGAGGCGCGCCACTTGCCACAGCTGAGCCGACAACCCAAAAGACCACAGACACCCCTACCACTGCGCCTGCAGCACCAAAAATCAGGGGCATCAAAACGCTAGAGGCGTTGACCGTCATGATTCGTAGCCCCAGTGCTTCGCCCTGCCGATGTGCCGGTGTGATTTGGTGCAAAGTACTCATGACCATCGGCTGAACCACACCTAAAACCAAACCCAAACAGACCGAACAAATACCCATGGCCAATGCAGAATCAACCATGGGATAAATGGCAAAGATAAGGCCTGCGCAAATCATGGCACCTGTGAGCAATTGGTATTCTTGAAGGTGCCGTGCAAACAACGGCAAGATCACCCGAATCAGGGCTGAGGCCACAGCGAAGGAACCCAAAATGGTACCAACCACCGATGCACTGAGGCCGCGTTCGTGTCCCAAGACTGGCACCACAAAAGTGTGAATATCCCAACAAGAAGACAACACCCAATTGACCAACAGCAGGCGCTGCATGAGGGGCTCATGTAGCAAGTCCCATACACGCGCGCTAGCATGCTCAGGAAGTTGAGGCGGAATGGTTTTTTCTTGAATGTTGCGAATCCAGAGCCAAGCAAACAAAGGAAAAATGGTCAGCATCACAAACGTGTCGCGAAAGCCATCGGCATCGGCTGGCACTGCGCCAGCATGGTCAATCATCAAGCCCGCAAAAAATGGGCCTATGAAATTCGAAACGGCAGGGCCAATGGCCAACCAACGGAATGTTTCTTTCAGTTGGTTGGCATCGGCTGAAATTCGGCCTACGTGCCTTTGCAAAGCAATGACAGTGATCCCTGTGGCTCCTCCCGTGGTGAGTGCACCTATGCACAAAACAGGAAAGACAGGCCAAATAATGGCCAGTCCTGAGCCCACACAGGCCATGGCCACTCCGATTTGCACCGGTCGTTTCAAGCCATGTCGATCTGTAAATCGACCAGCCGGAATCGCCAAGAA
>CAXNGF010000235.1:0-3578 GCA_964201905.1 Limnohabitans sp.
TTTTTTCATAGACACCCGCCACCAAAGAGTTTTCTAGCAAAGCTTTACGCTGATCTGGCGTGATCGGCCCCAATTGGCTCCCAGGCATCATGACAAAGGCTTGTTCGGTAATGCCTGGACGACCCTTTTCATCAAGAAAGCTAACCAAGGCCTCGCCCACAGCCAATTCAGTGATGGCTTTCTCGATGTCTAAATTTGGGTTTGGGCGCATGGTTTGGGCGCTGGCTTTCACGGCCTTTTGATCGCGAGGCGTGAAGGCCCGCAATGCATGCTGAACCCGATTGCCCAGTTGGCCTAAAACTGTTTCTGGCACATCCAATGGATTTTGGGTGACAAAATAAACACCGACGCCTTTCGATCGAATGAGGCGAACCAAAAGTTCCATACGTTCAATGAGCACTTTGGGGGCTTCATTGAAAAGCAAGTGCGCTTCGTCAAAGAAAAATACCAACTTCGGTTTTTCTGAATCACCAATTTCAGGCAACTGCTCAAAAAGTTCAGACAACAACCAAAGCAAGAAGCTGCCGTATAGCCTAGGTGCGTTCATGAGTTCGCTGGCACAAAGTAGATTGATCACGCCTTTGCCCTTGGCATCCGTTTGCAAAAAGTCTTGGATGTTGAGCATGGGCTCGCCAAAAAACTTGTCGGCACCTTGGCTCTCAATTTCCAGCAAACCTCGCTGTATCGCGCCCACACTTGCCGCACTCACATTGCCGTATTCGGTTGTGAATTGGCTGGCGTTCTCGCCCACATGCTGGAGCATGGCGCGAAGGTCTTTAAGGTCTAGGAGCAACAAGCCTTGGTCATCGGCAATTTTGAAAACCAAGTTCAAAACCCCCGCTTGCGTGTCGTTCAGGTTCAGCATGCGACCCAACAGCAATGGCCCCATATCGGACACGGTGGCCCTGACGGGGTGACCTTGTTTGCCAAAAACGTCCCACAGGGTGGTGGGGCAGCTTTGCGGTGTGGGTTCGATCAGCTGCCGTTCTTTCAAAATGCCTTTGATTTTGTCGCTGAGCTGGCCTATTTGGCTGATACCGATCAAATCGCCTTTGACGTCGGCCATGAAGACCGGCACCCCTTGATTGGAGAAGTTTTCGGCCAAAGTTTGCAAACTGACCGTTTTGCCAGTGCCTGTAGCTCCCGTAATCAGGCCGTGGCGATTGGCCATGCCCATCAAAATGTGGCAATCTGTGGTTTGATTGCGGGCAATCAAGAGTTGATTTGGCATGAAAAAGAGTCCCCTCAACTAGAAAAGTAAAATCTCACCCTGTAGATTAAATCAACATCAAGGATTTTCAGATGGCTGGCCACAGTAAATGGGCAAATATTCAACACCGCAAGGGCAGGCAGGATGAAAAACGCCAGCGCATTTGGACCCGGGTAGTCCGGGAAATTATGGTCGCAGCCAGAACAGGCGGCGGCGATCCCACCGCCAACCCCCGTTTGCGCCTGGCCATTGAGAAGGCCAAGGCAGCCAACATGCCAGCCGATACTGTGAAGCGCAACATCGACAAGGCCACGGGCAACTTAGAAGGTGTGACCTACGAAGAGATTCGATACGAAGGGTATGGCATTGGTGGCGCGGCCATCATTGTCGATACCATGACCGACAACCGTGTGCGAACCGTGGCCGAAGTGCGTCATGCCTTTAGCAAACATGGTGGCAATATGGGCACTGAAGGCTCTGTCGCTTTTCAGTTCAAGCACTGTGGTCAATTGATTTTTGCGCCAGGCACCTCAGAAGACAAAGTGATGGAAGTTGCTTTGGAAGCCGGCGCGGAAGATGTGATTGCCGACGATGAAGGCGCCATCGAAGTTCTCACTTCAACGGCAGATTTTGAAGCGGTAAAAAATGCCCTTGAATCCGCTGGTTTGACGGCTGACATGGCGGAAGTCACCATGCGTGCCGAAAACAGCATTGACCTTTCAGGCGATGATGCTGCCAAAATGCAAAAACTCTTGGATATCTTGGAAGATTTGGACGATGTACAAAACGTTTTCCACAACGCATCCATTACTGAATAAGGCTTGATCGATGAAAGTATTGGTAGTAGGTGGTGGCGGGCGCGAACATGCGTTGTCTTGGAAGTTGTCGCAATCTGAACGCATTCAAAAAGTTTATGTAGCCCCTGGCAATGGCGGTACGGCGCGCGATCCAAATTTGGTTGATGTGCCCATTCACGACGTGAAGACTTTGCGTGAGTGGGCGCAACAAGAAAAAATAGATCTTACTGTGGTGGGCCCAGAGGCCCCATTGGCCGCGGGTATTGTGGATGAGTTTCGTGCGCATGGCATGAAAATTTTTGGTCCTACGAAAGCAGCGGCGCAATTGGAAAGCTCAAAAGCTTTTTCCAAGGCGTTCATGCTTCGACATGGTATTCCGACAGCCCTTTATGAAACTTTCACGGATGCAGCACTGGCCCATGCTTATGTTGACAAAATGGGCGCTCCCATTGTTGTGAAGGCAGATGGCTTGGCAGCAGGCAAGGGCGTGGTGGTGGCCATGACGGCCACAGAAGCGCACGAAGCCATTGACTTCATGCTGCTGGACAACGCTTTGGGTGTGGTACACAACGCAGGCGCAGATGGCACGTCTTTGCCCCGCGTTGTCATTGAAGAATTTTTACAAGGCGAAGAAGCCAGTTTCATTGTGTTGTGTGATGGCAAGAATGTGGTGGCCTTGGCCACCAGTCAGGATCACAAGCGCTTGTTAGACCATGATGAAGGCCCCAATCCCGGGGGCATGGGGGCTTACTCGCCCGCGCCCGTGGTGACGGCACAAGTACACGCCCGCGCCATGCGCGAAGTCATCATGCCGACCATCAAGGGCATGGAAAAAGACGGTATTCCCTACACAGGTTTTTTGTATGCTGGCCTCATGATTGATGAACAAGGTCAGCTCAAAACATTGGAGTTCAATTGCCGCATGGGCGATCCAGAAACCCAACCCATCATGATGCGCTTGAAGAGCGATTTGGTGGAGGTGATGTTGGCGGCCACCAGTGAAAAATTGAACACAGTTGAGTTGGAATGGGACAGGCGAGTTGCCTTGGGGGTCGTGATGGCTGCCGCTGGCTACCCCATGCACCCGCGCAAGGGTGATGTCATCACGGGATTGCCTAAAGATGAGCTGGATGCCATGGTGTTTCATGCGGGGACGACCCCTAAAGAGGGTCAAACTCTAAGTTCAGGTGGGCGCGTCTTGTGCGTCACAGTGCTGGCAGATTCGGTCAAGCAAGCGCAACAAAAAGCCTATGAAATGGCCAAAGGCATTCACTTTGATGGACAACAATATCGAAGGGATATTGGTTTTAGGGCAATTAAATCGTGAACACCAACGAAGAACAAAAAGTACCTGCATCGGCGTTAATTCCCGGGCCCTATGCGTATCAAATGAAGGGCCATGTTTGGGCCGCTTGGCTACTCAAACTGATTGGTTGGCGTGTTGATTTTCAGGGTTTGCCCACGCTGCAAGGTGTGGCCATTGTGTATCCGCACACCAGCAATTGGGATTTCTGCACAGCCATGTTGTGCAAATGGACCATGGGCTTGCCCTTGTTTTTTTGGTGCAAAGA
>CAXNGF010000236.1:0-3572 GCA_964201905.1 Limnohabitans sp.
CACAGCAGCTTGCGAATGACCATGGGCCGTTGGACCACCGAAGCCGAAATTGACTACGCCATTGACACCATCAAAGCCAACGTGGCCAAACTGCGCGACCTCAGCCCCTTGTGGGACATGTACAAAGAAGGCATTGACCTGAGCACCATCCAGTGGGCTGCTCATTAATATTGAACTGAAGAATTAGGAAGTAACACCATGGCTTACAGTGAAAAAGTTGTTGATCATTACGAAAACCCCCGCAACGTGGGCTCCTTTGAAAAGGGCGACGAAGATGTGGGCACCGGCATGGTGGGTGCGCCCGCCTGTGGCGATGTCATGAAATTGCAAATCAAGGTTAACCCCCTTACGGGCGTGATTGAAGATGCGCGTTTTAAAACCTACGGTTGCGGCTCTGCCATTGCTTCTAGCTCACTCGTAACAGAGTGGGTGAAAGGCAAAACTTTGGACCAAGCGGCTGCTTTGAAGAACAGCGAAATTGCCGAAGAGCTGGCCTTGCCACCTGTCAAGATTCACTGCTCCATCTTGGCCGAAGACGCCATCAAAGCGGCCGTCGAAGACTACAAGAAAAAACACGCAGCCGTTTAACGCTGCAGCTTGCGAGAAATACACATGGCCATGTCATTAACAGAAGCTGCAGCGCGGCACGTGTCGCGCTACATCACCAAGCGCGGCAAAGGCGTGGGTGTGCGTCTGGGCGTCAAAACCACCGGTTGCTCCGGCTTGGCCTACAAACTTGAATACGTCGACGAGGTAGCGCCTGAAGATGTGGTCTTTGAAGACCACGGCGTCAAGGTGCTCATCGACCCCAAAAGCTTGGCCTACATTGACGGCACCCAATTGGATTTTGTGCGCGAAGGTTTGAACGAAGGTTTCCGTTTTAACAACCCCAATGAGCGCGATCGCTGCGGCTGTGGCGAATCGTTCCGCGTGTGATTTCACTGCAGGCGTCAGACTTTGAGCTGTTCGGCTTGCCCACAGCTTTTGCATTAGACAGGTCGCATCTAGACCTTCAGTGGAAGTCTTTGCAACGCGAAGCTCACCCCGACCGATTTGCTTCTGAAGGGGCAGCCGCTCAGCGCATTGCCATGCAATGGTCCGTGCGCATCAACGAAGCCTACAACCGCCTCAAAGATCCTTTGAAGCGAGCGGCTTACTTGTGTGAACTGCATGGCGCTGCTGTCAATGCAGAAAACAACACCAGCATGCCACCTGCATTTTTGAGTCAACAGATGGAATGGCGTGAAGCCTTGGACGACGGCAAAGCGCTGAAAGATACAGGCGCTAAAATTAAGGCATTAGAAACATTGCTCGAAGAAGTTGATGCGTCTCATGCACAAGCCTTGGCACAAGCCGCTAACTTGATCGATGTTGATCACAATCATGTAGCCGCGGTGGGGCAGGTGAGGGCGCTTATGTTCATTGAAAAATTTGCTCACGAAGTGCAGCACGGACTTGACAGCTGCACTTGAGTTTTACCGGACAGACATTGAAGTTTTAAATGGCACTTTTGCAAATTTCCGAACCCGGTCAAGCGCCGGATCCGCATCAACGACGCATTGCCGTTGGCATCGATTTGGGCACCACGCACTCTTTGGTGGCCTCCGTGCGCAATGGCGTGGCAGAGTGCTTGCCAGACGACAAAGGCCAAATTATTTTGCCTTCTGTGGTGCGCTATTTACCAGGCCAAGGCCGACAGATAGGCCATGAAGCCGTGGCCAATGCGGCCTTAGATCCAGAGAATACTTTGGCCTCTGTGAAGCGTTTTATGGGGAGAAGTTTGTCTGACATTGCGCATCCAGAAAAGTTGCCTTACAGGTTTGTGAAGCCAGAAGGTTCGGATGCACATGCTGACAAAGGCATGCTGTCAATTCAAACTGTACAAGGTGCAAAGTCTCCGGTAGAAGTAAGTGCCGAAATTTTGGCCACACTGCGCTTTAGGGCAGAAGACACCTTCAACGACGACTTGCATGGCGCCGTGATCACGGTGCCAGCGTACTTTGACGATGCACAAAGACAAGCGACCAAAGACGCAGCGCAGATGGCAGGCATCAATGTGTTGCGCCTGATTAATGAGCCCACAGCCGCCGCCATTGCTTATGGCTTGGACAATGCCAGTGAAGGCATCTACGCGGTATTTGATTTGGGTGGCGGCACTTTTGATATTTCTATTTTGCGTTTAACGCGCGGTGTGTTTGAAGTGATGGCCACCGGTGGCGATTCAGCTTTGGGTGGCGATGATTACGACCATGCCTTGGCCGATACAGCCTTGGCTTCGATGGGCTTGTCTAACGAACAGGCTGGCTTAAGTGCTGAAGACAAAACACGTTTGAAAGCAGCAGCACGTGCTGCCAAAGAGGCTTTGACTGCCAATTCTGATGTTTCGTTGGCATGGTCACATGCAGCCCAAAGCCATGAAGTAAAAGTCACTCGCTTGCAATTCAACGAAGCAACTTTGTCGCTCACAGCAAGATGCATGTCTGCTGTTAAAAAAGCTTTGCGCGATGCCAAAATTAAGGCCGAAGACATTCAAGGCGTGGTCATGGTGGGGGGCTCCACTCGCATGCCCCAAGTTCAAGAGGCTGTAGCAGCCTTCTTTGGTAAGCCTCCGCTGAACAATTTAAACCCCGACGAAGTGGTGGCCTTGGGTGCCGCCATACAAGCCAATCAATTGGCTGGCAATGACTCTGCTGGCGATTTGCTCTTGCTTGATGTCATTCCATTGTCCTTGGGCATAGAAACCATGGGCGGTTTGGTAGAGCGCATTATTCCGCGCAACCAAACCATTCCCACTGCCATGGCCCAAGACTTCACCACCTACCAAGATGGTCAAACCGCTTTGGCCTTGCATGTGTTGCAGGGCGAGCGTGATTTGGTGGCTGACTGCCGTAGCTTGGCACGATTTGAATTACGCGGTATACCGCCTATGGCTGCGGGTGCTGCTCGCATTCGCGTCACATTTACCGTAGACGCCGATGGATTGCTAAGCGTTGCAGCCAAAGAGCAAATCAGTGGTGTAGAGACCAAGATCGATGTGAAACCTTCGTATGGTTTGAGCGATGATCAAATTGCCAAAATGCTGCAAGACAGCTTTACAACCGCAGAAGTAGACATGAAGGCAAGAGCATTGGTTGAAGCGAGGGTTGACGGCGACCGCATGTTGTTGGCCACCCAAAGTGCTTTGAATGCCGATGGTCAATTGCTGAATGCAGAAGATCGTGCGCAAATTGATTCACTCATGTTGGCGTTGCGCCATACCGTACACACATCACAAGACGCGCAAGTGGTTGAAGATGCCACCCAAGCCTTGGCACATGCCACCGAAGCTTTTGCGGCCGAGCGCATGAACCACAGCATTCAAAAAGCTTTGTCTGGTCAAAATATCCAGAACCTTTGAAATGTTTTTCAGATTGTTCAAGACTCAGCCCTAATCCCTCAGATTGATCTCAATTTATTTAGAAGAATTCAATGCCCGTTATTAAAATTTTGCCGCACGCTGAATACTGCCCTGATGGTGCACAAATTTCTGCACCCTCTGGCACCAGCATTTGCGAAGCCTTGTTGGAAAACAA
>CAXNGF010000237.1:0-3566 GCA_964201905.1 Limnohabitans sp.
CAAAGGTGTGCTTGGGTAAAGATCCAAGACCAATCGGTGTTGATAAGTGCCCACTGGCGACAGTGCAAAAACTTGCGGCTGTACAGCTTGCTTCAAATCAAACACCATGCGCACCACACCGGGGCTGTTTTGAGCGACACGCACACCAGTGATGTTGGGGTCATCTGGTTTGATTTTCCCGACCCATTCTTTGATGGAAGGATTTAAATCCAAGCCTTCAATGTCAATTGCCAAGCGGGGTGGTGAAGGTACAAACGTGTACTTGGTTTTCAAAGCAACATCTGATTCCAAGGTGACCCGTGAATAGTCTTTGGCAGGCCACACTCTGACCGCCAGCAAGCTGGCACCTCGGCAAATGTCGGTCCAACCTAGCATCAGGGCTAGGCCAGATGCTTTTAACCAATCACGTCTTTGGAGTGGCATGGTTGGCGGCTTGGAGGTTTTCAATGGCGGGCCTTAAATTCAGCAAGCCATGCAAAATGGAAAGCCCTTTTGGCGTGTGTGTTTCGCAAATGACTAAACGGCCTTCTTGTTCGTTGACGGTAATTGCCAGTTTCAAATCTGCAACTGGCAACATGCCAAGTGCTTGTTCGGGCCATTCTGCTATTTTCAAGCCATGACTGGCAAATAAATCGCGAAAGCCGGCCTCTTCAAATTCTTGAGGATCGTTGAAGCGATAGAAATCAAAATGCCATATGTTCACAATGTCGGTGCTCACTGGAACACTTGAGCGCGTGAATTGAGAAGCAGCCGGGAAAAGCCTTGCCTCATGGGGTTCCACCACAGCATAGGTTGGGCTTTTAATGCGTCCTTCTACCCCAAGTGCCTTCAACAGGTGCCTGACAAAAGTGGTTTTGCCAGCACCTAGATCACCTTGAAGTTCGATGTAGGCGTCCCTGATGGCCACTTGCTGAGCCAGAGCTTGCGCAAATTTCTGTGTATGGTTTTCGTCCGACCATAGCCAACTTGCCGAACCAAGGGGCTCGGGAGTTCCTACAATCACAGGGTGAACAACACGCATCATTCTCTTTCTGGTACTTCAAGCACAGGCGCAATCGATATTGCCGCTTTGTGGTCTGAGTTGCAAATTGCCGCTCAGGAACTGGGATTTTCTCAAATTGGCGTCTCAAGTGTGAATTTGACAGAAGCCGAGCCAGGGCTTCAAGCTTGGCTGGCTGCTGGCTTCCATGGCAGCATGAACTATATGGCAAGCCATGGGCTAAAACGCGCCAGGCCAGCAGAATTGGTGCCTGGCACACTCAGTGTCATCACGGTTCAGATGGATTACTTGCCTGGCAATGTGCCTGAATTGTCGGCTGAGTTAGAAGCGCAAGCATTGAACCGGCCTACCCAAGGGGTGGTTTCGGTTTATGCCAGAGGACGGGACTATCACAAGGTGATGAGAAGTCGACTGCAAAAACTCCAACTTCGCTTGGCCGAATTGATAGGTCCCTTCGGGCATAGAGTGTTTACCGATTCTGCGCCGGTCATGGAGGCCGAGTTAGCGGTTCGAAGTGGTCAGGGCTGGCGCGGCAAAAACACATTGGTATTACAAAGAGAGGCTGGCTCCTTTTTCTTTCTGGGGGAGTTGTTTGTCGATCTTGCCTTGCCCGAAACGAAGGCTATCACCTCGCATTGCGGATCATGTACATCTTGCATCGACTTGTGTCCAACCCAAGCCATTGTGGCGCCGTATCAGTTGGATGCTAGACGTTGTATTTCTTACCTGACGATAGAGCACGCAGGTGAAATTCCACATGAACTTCGCCCCCTCATTGGCAATCGAATTTATGGATGTGACGATTGCCAATGGGCTTGTCCTTGGAACAAATACGCCAAGCGAAGTACCCTGCCAGACTTTGACGCTCGCGAACCCTTGAAGGCACCTCAGTTGCAAGAGTTACTTCAATGGGATGAGGCTACTTTTTTGGCCATGACCCAAGGCAGTGCCATACGTCGTATTGGCCATGCAAGGTGGATTCGGAACGTGGCCCTGGCTGCGGGCAATGCATTGAGGGAAGTTAAAACTCAAACTGGAAAAATTTCGGCTGAAGATGCAGCCGCGTTGGCGGCTGCTTTGTTGCCCTGGTTGTCGCATCCAGACCCTGTGGTTCAAGAACAAGTGGCCTGGTCACTGGCCCAAGGAAATTAAAACTGCAAGCCACCTAGCACGCCCAAAGCAAACGGCAAACTCAAAACACCTAGCAGTGTAGACAACGTGACAAGGCCCGCAACATAAGCGCCGTTGTAGCCCATTCTGGATGCCAGCACATAGCATGTGGAGGCTGTAGGCAAGCCTGAAAAAATAAGCAGCACAGTGGTTTGCAAAGGGGACAGTTGGAAAAGCTGAGCCAATGTCCAAGCCAAACAAGGGACCACCAAGTGCTTTACTGTGAGTACCGCGGTGCCCAACAATTTACCCTGGTTCAGGGCCTTCAATTCCATGCCGGCGCCTGCTGACATGAGACCCAATGCCAAAGAAGCCGCGCCAATTCGCGATAAGCTTGGGTCTAGCACCTCGGGCACTCGCAAGCCCAGTAAATTAAATGCCAAACCACTGGTGGTGGCCAAAATAAGGGGGTTGCGAATCAGTTCACGCAGAAACCCCGATTCGCCTTGACGTGCCATAGGCCAAACAGCACCCACATTGAACATGGGAACACAAAAGCCAATGAGCACTGCGATGAGCAACAAGCCTTCACTGCCTGTTAAACGTTCTACCAAGGCCAGGGCGATGAATGAATTGAATCTGAAGCCAATTTGGGCGCTGGCAGCGTGATCTCTGCGGTCTATTTTGCTGCCAATCCAGGGCCAGTAAGGCATGCTGTTACTGATCAAAATGGCCGAAAAGCCCATTGCCAACCCAGCCAGCAAAAAGCTAGACGTTGCTTGGATGTCTAAGGGGCTTTTCACAATGGAGTGAAACAGCAAAATTGGAAACAAAAAGTAATAAACCAGAAATTCGACTTGTTGCCAAAGGGGTCGATTCAGGGGGCTGTACCGGCACAAAAAGTAACCGCACAAAATCAGGGAAAAATCTGGGAGTAAAAGCTGAGCGTAGTTCACCCCAGTAGCATAACGCTTGTCTTTGCGGTATCTGCATTCAAATTGGGGCGGATATTGCTTATGATGCTAAGTAGTCATTTATAGGAGTTTTAATGAACCGTCGTTTGAGTTTGATAGCAGCATCAGTCTGTGTTGTCTTTGGTGCCACTTCTAGCCCTGTTTGGGCGCAAAATTATCCGAACAAAGTCATTAAGTTGCAGGTGCCTTTCGCACCAGGCGGAACCACCGACATCGTGGCGCGCGTCATAGCCGATCCTTTGGGCAAGGCATTGGGGCAGTCGGTAATTGTTGAAAACAAGGCGGGAGGTGGTGGTGTGGTAGGCGCCCAAGAAACGGTTCGCTCTGCGCCCGATGGTTACGCCTTGGGCATGGCTACAGTTTCTACAACCGCAGCCAACCCAGCCATCAATCCTAAAAATCCATACAACCCCATTACAGACTTTACGCCTATCATCAACATTGCGGCCACGCCCAATGTGATTGCGGTACATCCAAGTTTT
>CAXNGF010000238.1:0-3548 GCA_964201905.1 Limnohabitans sp.
CCTTGTGCCGCCCTCCATCTTGTTCATCCCCTTGGCTTCGGTTGTGTTTGAGTTGGGATTGTTTGACACCCGATTGGCGCTGATCCTCACCTACCCAACATTTCTCATTCCGTTTTGCACTTGGTTACTCATGGGTTACTTCCGTACCATTCCCTTTGAATTGGAAGAATGCGCCATGATCGATGGTGCCAACCGTTGGGAAATCTTGATCAAAATCATCTTGCCACTGTCAGTCCCTGGCCTTATTTCTGCTGGTATTTTTGCATTCACACTTTCATGGAATGAGTTCATTTATGCACTCACCTTCATTTCATCCAGTGAATTCAAAACAGTGCCTGTGGGCGTGGTCACTGAATTGGTCGAAGGCGATGTTTACCACTGGGGCGCCCTCATGGCCGGTGCACTGTTCGGTTCTTTACCGGTGGCATTCATCTACTCGTTCTTTGTAGAGTATTACGTTTCCGGCATGACAGGATCTGTCAAGGAATAAGTTCAAACGGCTTCAAGCTAGACAAATAAAACTTGATTTACATCAAGGTGTTTTAAAACTGAATGCCTACCATGGGTCCATCACTTTGAAAGATGGACATGAAATACTTAATTGCTGTTGACGGCTCTAAAGCTTCTGAGGCTGCCGTGAAATATACGGTTTCACTTTTCAAAAACACGAAAGGTGTGAATCACATCACGCTCATCACCGTTCAAGACGACACATCGCTCAAACTGTTTAAAAAATACACGCCAAAAGGTGCAGTTGATGACTACCTGCGCGAAGGCGCCGATGCCCACTTAAGCTGGGCCATTCGGTTTCTCAACAAAGCCAATGTCGCTCACGACATGGCCATTAAGTTTGGTCACCCCAGTGTCCAAATTCTGAAAGAAGCCAAAGCAGGCGGTTTTGACTTGATCATCATGGGTACCAAAGGACGCTCTGCTTGGGGTGACACGCTCATGGGGTCTGTCGCCCACAGAGTTGCATGCGCTTCCAAAGTGCCTGTTCTCTTAATTCAGCCATAATAAAGGCATGAAGTTCACAAGAATTTATCAACCGCGGAATCCCATTTTTTGGATCTTGGTTGCTTTGAACTTTGTGTCTTTGGCGCTATCGCACATTGCCCAGACTTATGATTTGAACTTGATCGGCACAGCCATTGTCATCGGCTTGACGGTCGTCAATGCCCTGCTCAGTGCACTGCTTGCCTGGCGCTTGGTCAATTCCTAATTTTGGCTTTGCGAGCAGTTTTCTTTTCTTTTTGAAGCGCTTCTTTGCGCAGCGCTCTTTCGGCGTCTGCTTGCAAGCCAGAGGCAAGCCACTCTGCAAACTCGGAGGGTGTCTCTAGGGTTAAACGGCCAAGGGCTGCCGATCTGAAATCGTGGATCACAATTTCAGCAGCTTTGGTATTGTTCACTCTGCCGCCACTTTGAATAGCGCCCCGAAAGCGCGCCACAGCCTCGAGCATGGTTTCATCGGTATGGCTGCCCACATCTTTTATTTTGTAACGCAAGGCCAAAGATTGTGGGTAATTCGATATCAGGTAGTTAAGAAGTTCTAGCGCCACCTCCTCCTCGTCAAAGGCATTGACACCAATGGCGCCACTGGCAGCCAAGTTGTAGCCACTCTTTTCCACGATGATGCGAGGCCAAAGCACACCGGGCGTATCGTACAAATAAAAATCGTCGGCCAAGGTAATGCGTTGCTCAAGTTTGGTCACACCCGCTTCGTCGCCCGTCTTGGCCGCTTTCTTGCCCTTCAAGGTGTTGATCAAGGTGGACTTGCCCACATTGGGAATGCCGCAGATGAGCACACGCATGGGCTTGGCCATGCCGCCCCTGTTGGGCGCCAGTTGGTGACACGCTTCAATCAAGGTTTTGGCTGGCGAGACCATGCTGGTATCAAGACCGATGGCTTTGACGTTAGGCATGGCGTTGTAGTGAGCTAACCAGATAAGCGTGCGCTCGGGATCGGCCAAATCTTGTTTGCTAAGGACCTTCAAGCCTGGCTTGCCTTGAATGAGTTGCGCCAACATGGGGTTGGCGCTTGAACCAGGCAACCTGGCGTCCAACATTTCAATGACAACGTCAATGTCTTTGATGCGCTCCTCAATCGCTTTGCGCGTGAGGTGCATGTGTCCGGGAAACCATTGAATTGCCATAAGCGCTTGAAAAATCTGACGAGTCGTTATGGGCTCTATTGTCCAATACTTCCAAGGGCAAACGCTGACTCAAACTGACTTTTCACTCATTCAGCCGATTCAACAGCTTCAATTCGTGCGTTTCCCATCATGATGGGCTTGACCAAAATCTTGTAAGTATCAAGGTCAAAACTCTGTTGAACACTGACCTTCAGTGCACTTGATTTTGAACAGGCGGTACTTAAGTAGCGCCAATCTTGGATGCGGTGGCGCTGAATCCATTCACCACTTTGCTCAACCAATTCAATTGGCCCCACAAAAGGCCAAGCATGCACTTTCAAGTCGTTAAGCGCGGCCAACATTCGCTCGTCGTGTGCAGACCTTGGTTCGTGCCCTACACATGCTCCCAAACAAGTTTTCACTTGAAGACCAAAGCACCCCCGCTTGCCGATTTTTTCTAGCCCCAATAAACCTAAACACAAACAATGCTGGTCCGCCAATTCCCGCAGTTTGCTTTGTGCAGAATGCACCGAGCCAAAGAGGCCATAGAGTCCATCTACCTTACCCAAACCCAAATCTTGGCCGTTCACAATGTTGGGCTTCCAACAACCATCCTGCATCACAACTTGAAGCGTACAAAGACTTCGAAGTCGTCTTAACCTGACATTGAAAATAGGATTCAGACTTTTAATCAGATGCGACTCTAACAATAGCGCACCAATTTCACCCGCAGTCTCAATGTATTCAACTTGCAAGGTTTGAGACATCATTTCGACCTCGTCTTCAGCGCGCAGGTGGGCCATGACCCTGCTTCGAATGTCCACACTTTTGCCAATGTAAAGCGGCAGCGTGCCAGCACCTTTGAAGATGTAAACACCTGATGTCCTTGGCAATTGCGTCAAGGCGCTGGCGTTGAGAGTGAGACTGATAGTCACAAGGGTTGCACAAATTAGGGTTAAGCCACTTGAATTCTAATGAGCTTGGGGTAATCTCTTGGCTCTTTCACCCAATTCATTGAAGTTTATCCATGACTGTTCACACACTTCACGCCCCAAATACACAAGACGCGGTGCAACAAGTCAAAGTTCATTTGGCAGCCGCATTGCGATTGGCCGTTTTAGATGAATTTGAAGAAGGCATCGACAACCACTTCACGGCCTGTGTTCCAGGACGTACCGATCAATATTTTGTGCTGCCATTTGGCTTGCATTGGTCTGAGGCCAAGGCCAGTGACATGATGATTTTCAATGAAGCGGGTCAAACATTAGACGGACGCAGCCTTGTTGAGCTGTCTTGCCAAACGATCCACGCCCCTTTGCACCGAATCACGGGGGCCAAGGTGGTGTTGCACACGCATCAGCCATGGGCTACTGCGCTGAACATGCTGCAAGACAATCGACTTGTGCCCGCCACGCA
>CAXNGF010000239.1:0-3534 GCA_964201905.1 Limnohabitans sp.
TCGAAGCAAAGCTGCTTGTGTGACATTTTGCGCACCGGGCAAATGAGGCGCAGGTTCAGTTTGCAAGGCAACGATGAATTCACCGGTGGGGTGCTCTACCGACACATTTTTGGTGGCGCCTTGGGGCATGACTGCCACCCCCTCACACACCGAGCCTTCCAACACGCAAGCTGTGCCCACTGTCACAGCCGCTAGAACACCAATGGCGTCGTGGCAGACATGGGGGATGAAACTTCTGGTCGAAATAGCACCTCCGTTTTGGGGCGCTGCAATCAAGGTCATCTTAGGATAACTTTTTTGACTGACATCGCCCAGGCCCATCAGCCAAGAAACTTGCAATCGGAGAGCCTCGATTTTGGCTTTCAGTTCTGTATCAGCATTCAATTCAGCAACCGATTCATAACCGGTGCGGCCCACATCTTTGGCATTGAAAATGACCAAGGGCATGCCATTGTCGATGCATGTGACATCGAGCGTAAAGGACTCAGAATTGCAAGTCACAGTCATTGTGTCTTTGACTTTGCCCGTCGGCAACAGTCCAGCGCAAACTGAACCTGCTGTGTCCAAGAAGTTGATGGTCACAGGCGCCGATGTGCCGGGTGCGCCGTCAATTCTGGCGCTTCCCTCATACTGAACAAGGCCACCCGAAGTGTCTACTGAGATATCGCACTGCATGTTTGTATTCAAGGTGAGTACACGGTATGTGCTTTGGTCTCCCTGTACTTCAACCATGCCAGTCTCAATAGCAAAGGGCACCACTGCTGCCAACATATTGCCGCAGTTGGGGGTTGTATCGACGGTGTCCTTGTCGGGCTGAAGTTGTGCAAATAAAAAATCAAGCGCAACACCGGGCACTTTGCTTCTTCGAACAATGCCAAGCTTGCTGGTCAAAGGATGCGCACCACCCAAACCATCAATTTGACGCCGATCAGGTGAGCCCATTGCAGCCAAAAGCACCGCATCCCTTTTTGAAATATCGGCAGGCAAATCCGCCTCATTGAAAAATGGCCCTTTGGAAGTCCCTCCACGCATGAGCAAACAAGGTATTGCAGTTTGTGCAGTTTTTTTCATGTTTTAGATTCAGTGATTACAGACTTTTGATTCGTCATTGTCAGATTAAGACCTAGGAATGACTAGGTCGGCACACCACTATCAGATAGAACAAAAAAGCATATCTTTAATCCTGTTATGGCAAAATCAATGAAAATGGACCTTAAACAACTTGAATACTTTGTCAAAGTGGCAGAAATGGGAAGCTTCACAAAGGCTGCCATTGCACTCCATGTTGCACAACCTGCCCTGAGCCGTCAGGTCAGGTTGCTCGAGGTGGAGCTTCGCCAAAATTTGCTCAAGCGCAACGGGCGAGGCGCGAGCCCCACAGAAGCTGGCCAACTGCTGCTGGCACACGGGCGAGGCATATTGCACCAAGTTGAAAGAGCCAGAGAAGAGCTGGCAAGGGCCAGAGATGGCCTGACAGGCCGCGTTGTCCTGGGCATGCCTCCAAGCGTTGCCCGAGTATTAACAGTGCCACTCACACGTGCGTTCAGGGAAAAGATGCCGGATGCTCAACTGTCCATTACCGAAGGGCTTTCTGCGGCGATGCAAGAAAGTTTAATGAGCGGCAGACTTGATATCGCGCTTTTGTACAACGCAACTGCAACAACAGGCATCGAAATTCGCCACCTGCTAGATGAAGAACTCTGGCTGGTTCAAGCCAGACCTGCCGGATTAATGGAGGACCCTCCCCCTCCTGCCATCAGCTTGAAGGACGTGTCTCTACTCCCCTTGGTCATACCCACAAGACCCAATGCCATTCGCATGCTCGTGGAGGCGGAAATGGCGGGTGTCGGTTGCAGACCCCAAATTGCGCTTGAAATTGATGGCGTGCCCGCGATCTTGGAATTGGTAGAGGATGGGGCAGGCAGTGCCATCTTGTCTCGCAATGCCGTCACACGATCAACCAAGCCATCGGCATTTTCAACACGGCCCATCTCTGAGCCCAAATTGAGCATTTCTCTAAGCAGTGTGGTGAGTTCGCAGCGACCGACAACGCTCACTCAACAAGCCACACTTGAATTAATTCGTGAAACTGCCGTCGGGCTTTTGAGCCTGGACTCATGAGACTTAAAATTGAAATTTATCTAAGGCGTCTACCAGTTATTGCTTGGGAATACCTGCGCGTTGAATCACCTCGCCCCATCGCTTGGTTTCGCTGCTAAGCAAGTCGGCCGCCTGTTGCAAACTTCCAGGTTGCGGTTCGATATTCATGTCTTGCAGCTTTTTACGAACTTCAGGTGAGTTCAGTGCACTTTGAATTTCAAAATTCAATTTTTGAACAACATCGCGTGGTGTTTTTGATGGTACAGCCAGTGCATTCCAAGATGCTGCATAGAGCGTTTTGATGCCGACTTCTTTAGCCGTAGGCACTTGCGGCAAAGCAGCTGCTCGCTTATCGCCCGTCACAGCCAATGCACGCAATGCTTGTCCTTTGATTTGCGGCAAAACAGGCGCCAGAATTTCAACCGCCATGTCAATTTGACCGCCTCGCAAAGCTGTCAAAACAGCGGGCGTGCCATTGAAAGGCACTACTTGCGCATCAATGGCGGCTGTTCCTTTGAACAATTCAGCGGCCAGGTGTTGAGTGCTGCCAACATTGATACTGCCAATGTTCAGTTTACCGGGGTTGGCTTTGGCAAAGCTGAGCAGTTCTTGCAGGTTTGAAAACCTTGATTCCTGGGGGACCACAATGGCAATGTCAAATGAACCTAAAACAGACAAGGGTGTGAAATCTTTTTCTGCGTCGTAAGGCAAAGACTTGAACAAGCCTGCGCTCACTGCTGTGGCATTTGACATGAGCAGCAAGGTGTAGCCATCGGGCGTCGATTTGGCAACCATATCTGTTGCCACCACACCACCCGCACCAGGTTTGTTCTCAATCACGATGCTTTGCCCCATGTTGTCACTCATTTTTTGAGCAACAGTTCTTGCCGTTAAATCAGCAACGCCACCCGCACCAAAAGGGACCACAATTTTGATTGGTTTTGAAGGGTAATTGGCTTGCGCAAAAGCACCACAGTTCAAACCGAAACTGCACAGAACCAGAGCCCATTTTAATTGACAAAGGGTGTTGAGTAAATTCAAACTTCTCATGCTTTCTCCAAAGATAAAAGACGCTCAATGACACGTCGCGACATCACACCACCGGCGTCAATCGACAAAACTTTTAACTTTCTGTCAGGACGCGCTTGAAGATTGCGTTGCTGCATTTCCAACATTTGCAAGTCTTCGGAAAATATTTTTCCTTGTCCTTCTCGAATGCGGGCTGTTAAAGCTTCGTCTTGTGGCTTGAACTGGCGCACCATGCCCCAAAAATAGTGAATGCTTTGATCGGTTTCGGGGGTAATGAAATCGACTACCACACTGTAAGCCTTGTCCTTGGGATCTGCGGAGTATCCACCCTTTCCAGCCAAGGCAACGCCCACTTCGATCAATACATGGCTAGGGGGTGTGAATCTGCAAATTTGCCATCGATCA
>CAXNGF010000240.1:0-3527 GCA_964201905.1 Limnohabitans sp.
AGTTTGAGTGGATTCTCAAGCCAAGGCTTGAGCTTGGCCAGAACTTCTGCCAAAGGCAACTGCGCAGGCGCATCGGGGCCTTCGTGACGCAATGGCAAATAAGCTGCCTCCCCAGGTTTCACACTCCAGCTGATGCCCACCAATTCGGCACGCATGGCATCGAGCGATGTGGTCTCGGTATCAATGGCCACACATTCAGCAGCCTCCAACCTGTGCAGCCACGCATCAAATTGCGCCCATGTCAAAATAGTTTCATAGTGTTTGTCGCCAGTGACAGTGACGACTGGTTCTGGCTCTGCAAACAAATCGTCCATGGGCACGAATGCCGGCTTGGCAGGGGCACCAGCACCACGGCTTCTGACCAAACCTTTGAACCCGAACTTTTCATAGAAGGCCAACAAGTCGGCATCGTTAGGCGGCACCAAACGAATGGTTTCTAGTGACGGCAACTCGGGCACGTAGTCTTTCAAATCGCAATCGGTGCGAATTTTCAAGAGTTGCCGGCCAGTAGGCAACCAATCTACCGCCTTGCGAAGATTCTCACCCACCACGCCCTTGACTTGATCGGCATTGGCCATCAGGTTTTCAAGCGAGCCATATTCAAGCAAAAGTTTGACCGCCGTTTTAGGGCCCACTTTTTGCACGCCTGGCACATTGTCTACCGTGTCACCCACCAAAATTTGATAGTCCAACATCAGACTGGCAGGCACCCCAAACTCTTCTTGAACACCTGCCAAGTCACGACGTTTTCCATTCATAGTGTCAATGATGGTGATGTGTTCATTCACCAATTGGGCCAAGTCTTTATCGCCACTTGAAACCACCACTTCAATGCCCTGAGCCGACCCCACTGCAGCCAAAGTGCCTATCACATCATCGGCTTCAACTCCGGGCACATCCAAAACTTTCCAGCCCATCAAACGGACCAGTTCATGAATTGGCTCAATTTGCGAACGCAAATCGTCGGGCATGGGGCTTCGATTTTGTTTGTACTCAGGGTAAATGTCGTCGCGAAAGGTAGGGCCTTTGGCATCAAACACACACACCGCAAAATCTGCAGGAATGTCTTTTCGAAGGCGCTCCATCATGTTGATCATGCCTCGGATGGCGCCGGTGGCAGGACTGCTGGGGTCGCCAGGCACTGCCCGCAAATCGGGCATGGCATGAAAAGCTCGGTAAAGGTAGCTGGAACCATCCACCAGCAAAAGGGTTTTCTTGTCGCTCATAACCCAATTGTGCCTGTCCTATGGCGGTTTTGCCGAGACAAAGTCTGTCAAATTTGGCTTCAACACCCTCTACAATCACTTGATGCATTTCGCCATGCCTTCGGGCGCCTCTTTCTACATTTCAAACACCCGCTAAGCCATGGCTGTTTTTACGACCGTTACACAAGAGCAAGCAGCCTTGCTGATGTCCCAATTAGGCTTAGGAGAACTGACCGAGTTCAGGGGCATTGAGGGCGGAATTGAAAACACCAATTATTTCGCCACCACCGATTTGGGCGATTACGTTCTCACTTTGTTCGAGCGTCTTACGCATGAACAATTGCCCTTTTATTTGTATTTCATGAAGCACTTGGCAGAAAAAGGCATTCCTGTGCCCAACCCTGCTGCCAACCGAGATGGCGACATCTTGCACACTCTGTGTGAAAAACCTGCAGCGGTGGTGAACCGCCTTAATGGCAAAAGCCAGTTAACACCCAACTCTGAGCATTGCAGTGCCGTTGGCGAAATGTTGGCCCGGATGCACATTGCAGGTCAAGACTTCAGCCGAAGCCAACCCAATTTACGTGGCCTTGCATGGTGGAACGAAACGGTGCCAGTGGTGCTTCCACATTTAGATGAAGCTCAAGCCAATTTGTTGCAAAGTGAGCTGGCCTATCAAAATCACATTGCGCAAGGAGCTGCCTACCAAGCGCTGCCAAGAGGCGCAGTCCACGCCGACTTGTTTCGCGACAACGTGATGTTTGAAGACCAACTTTTAACAGGGTTCTTCGACTTTTATTTTGCAGGCGTTGACACTTGGTTGTTTGACTTGTCGGTTTGCATGAATGATTGGTGCATTGATTTAACAACAGGAGAACACTCACCTGATCGGGCACAGGCCATTTTGAATGCTTATCAAGCCATACGCCCTTTACGTGCTGCAGAGAGACAACTTCTGCCAGCCATGCTGCGCGCAGGCGCATTGCGCTTTTGGATTTCCCGGCTTTGGGACTTCTATTTACCCAGAGAAGCTACCATGCTAAAACCACACGATCCCACCCACTTTGAACGGGTATTGCGTGCTCGTTTGTCTTCGCCATTTAAGCTCTGCGCATGAAGCTGAACATTGTTCCTGCCAAACAAGGCCTTTCTTGGGTCAAACAAGGTATTCGTACTTTTTGGCGCCAGCCTCTGGCTTTGACAGGCTTGTTCTTTTTGTTCATGGCTTGGGTATCCGTCTTGTCCATGGTGCCCGTTTTAGGTTCGGCATTGGCGTTGCTCATTTTGCCTGCTGCCACATTGGGACTCATGGTGGCCACCGAACAAGCAAGTGCCGGAAAATTTCCTATGCCTACCGTTTTGATGGTGGCATTTCGAGCTGGCCAACAACGGCTCAAGGCCATGCTCCTTTTAGGCGTGCTGTATGCCATTAGCTTTTTGGCCGTCATGGGCATTTCTTCGCTAATCGATGGCGGCGGATTTGCCAAAGTTTATTTGGCCAACTCGCCCATCACACCAGAAGTGGTCAACAACGCTGATTTTCAAGCTGCCATGTGGGTGGCCACCATTTTGTACATTCCTTTGTCAATGTTCTTTTGGCACGCCCCTGCCTTGGTTCACTGGCATGGCGTTCCGCCTTTGAAAAGCATGTTTTTCAGCGCAGTGGCTTGTTGGCGAAATTTTGGCGCATTTGCCTTGTATTTGTTGGCATGGGCGGGCGTGTTTGTGGCGGGCGCCACGGTCATCCTCGTCATCAGCAGCGCCCTTGGCGGTAATGATTTATCGGTTGCCGTTCTCATGCCTGGTGCATTGCTGATGGCAGCCATGTTTTTCACATCGGTTTACTTTAGCGTGAAAGACTGTTTTGAATTGCCCGAGCCAGGCAGCGAACATCAAGCATAAAAAAGCCTGCTTTCGCAGGCTTTTATAACTTGCCGTATCCGATCGATTGAATCAATGGTGGTGGCCATGAGCACCATGTACATGGCGATGCTCAATTTCCTCTGCAATGGCAGCACGCACATCTGTCACATTCAATTGGAATTGCAAAACTTGACCTGCCCAAGGATGGTTGCCATCCAGCATCACGGTGTCGCCCTTGATTTTCAAAACATTGAAAATGGCTTCACGACCATCGGGGGTGCGGCCTCGCAATTGCCCCCCCACTTTCACGCCAGGCGGAAAATCTTTCTTGGGCATGGTTTGCAACAAGCCTTCATCGCGCTCGCCAAAAGCATCAGCAGGACTCAGTACCAATGTGGTTTGATAACCCTTGTCTTGACCATCTAATGCCTCTTCAATTTTAGGCAAAGTATTTTCATA
>CAXNGF010000241.1:0-3497 GCA_964201905.1 Limnohabitans sp.
CTGCTTGGATGGTAGTTCGTTTGGCACGGTGCGGCCAACGCAGTGTGAGTCCGTTGGTCGATATTTCAATCTACGTGATGTTTGAGTTTGGCCGTCCTTCGCACATATTTGACCTCGACAAAATTCACGGTGGATTGCAAGTGCGCTGGGGCCGAGCTGAAGAATCATTAAAGCTACTCAATGGCAACACCGTGACAGTAGACGACAAAGTGGGCGTCATTGCTGATGACTCGCAGGTTGAGTCCTTGGCAGGCATCATGGGTGGCGATGCCACGGCTGTGTCTGACGACACACAAAACATCTACATCGAAGCTGCCTACTGGTGGCCCAAAGCCATTGCTGGCCGCTCACGTCGTTACAACTTTTCAACCGATGCAGGCCACCGCTTTGAGCGTGGCGTCGACCCAGAAAGTACCATTGAACACATTGAGCGCATCACCCAATTGGTCATAGACATTTGCGGAACGCCTGCAACTCAAATAGGGCCTGTTGACGATCAAAAGCTGAACATGCCTGTACGCAAGCCTGTTACTTTGCGTGTGGCGCGTGCCAACAAAGTGATAGGCATGGTTCTTTCCCAAAAACAATGCGCCGATGCATTGCGCGGTTTGGGATTTGAGGTCACTGAAGCCGAAGGCTTGATCACAGTGAATCCTCCAAGCTGGCGCTTCGATTTGGAAATTGAAGAAGACCTGATTGAGGAGGTGGCACGCATGGTGGGTTACACCCAATTGCCTACTACGCCACCTTTGGCGCCCATCACGGCCAAAATTCGCAAAGAGAGTGTGCGAGGACCGTTTGCTGTTCGGCGCAGTTTGGCTGCGCTTGGTTACCAAGAAACCATCAACTTCAGCTTTGTAGAGGAGCGTTGGGAACTTGAGTTGGCGGGCAATCCTAATCCACTCAAATTGTTAAACCCCATTGCCAGTCAAATGAGTGTCATGCGCACCAGTTTATTGGGATCACTGCTGCAAGTGGTTAAGTTCAATCTCGATCGAAAATCCGATCGAGTCCGAGTTTTTGAGTTAGGCCGTGTCTTCCTGCGCGATGCCGCCATCAAAGACAGCGACACGACTGTCGAAGGTTTGAACCAGCCTATGCGTGTGTCTGGTGTTGCTTACGGTCCTGTAACGTCTACTTCTTGGGGAGGCAAAGTGCGCAATGTGGATTTCTTCGACGTCAAAGGAGAGGTAGAAGCTCTGTTGGCACCTGCCAAGCCTGAATTTGCAGCGGCAGAGCACCCTGCAATGCACCCTGGCCGTTGCGCCAGTGTGAAGTTAAAGGGTCTGGTAGTAGGTCATGTAGGTGAGTTGCACCCACGCTGGCGACAATCTTGGGACTTGCAACAAGCACCGATCATGTTCGAGTTGGATTTGGACGCTGTTCTTCAACGCGAAGTGCCTGTGGCGCAAGGCGTGGCTCGCTTCCAAGCTGTGGAGCGCGACATAGCGGTGGTGGTTGCCGAAAAGATTTCACACGCCGACTTGATGTCTGCTATAGAAGAAGCGCCCACTGCTGGCTTGCTTCGCAATGCGACTCTTTTTGACGTCTTCCGCCCTCAAGCCACGCAAGGTGTTGAAAAGAGTTTGGCTGTGAGGTTAAGCTTGTACAGCGATGAAGCCACATTGACAGACGTTCAAATTGAATCCACAGTCAAGGCTGTGTTGGACCACTTGGCGCAGAAGTTGTCGGCGCGTTTGCGTTCTTAATGGCCAAAGAAAGTTGATATGGATTTTTCTGTAGAAAGTCTCGAAACGCCAGCGCTGACCAAAGCGCATTTGGCCGATTTGCTGTTTGAACAAATTGGTTTGAACAAACGCGAATCAAAGGACATGGTTGATTCTTTCTTTGACTTGATTGCGACGCAATTGGTTCAAGGTACTGATGTCAAAATTTCTGGATTTGGCAATTTCCAAATTCGGGAGAAGGCGCCTCGTCCAGGCCGCAACCCCCGTACCGGTGAACTGATCCCCATTGAAGCCAGGCGGGTGGCCACCTTTCATGCTAGCCACAAGCTCAAGGCGGTCATTCAAGGCGATGAAAAATTGTGAAATTGAAGCACGCTGACTCTCGGTCTCTTTCAAATATTTTCTTGAATCTCTCAAAAATTTAATCACTGGCCCCTTTACTCGGCCCCCATGCTTAGAGTAAGCTTGCAATCCACCTAGCAAGTTAGTGATTTCAATGGAGAACTCCCTCCCGTCTATTCCAGCCAAGCGCTACTTCACCATTGGTGAGGTGGGCGAGCTTTGCCGTGTCAAGCCGCACGTGCTGCGTTATTGGGAGCAAGAATTTACACAACTACGCCCGGTCAAGCGCCGTGGCAATCGCCGGTATTACCAGCACCACGAAGTGCTCATGATTCGCCGCATCCGAGATTTGCTTTATGAGCAAGGTTTCACAATCAGTGGCGCCCGTAACAAAATGCAAGAACTGGCTCAATCGCAAAAGGGTTTGAGAAAAGATCCGCTTGAATTAAGCGCTGCAGACGATGACAGCATGGAAGATTTCGATGTGGACACCGCCGCTTTCTCTGAGGGCCAACAATCATCTGTGATGGCCATGGAAAGTGCGCAGCGTGCTTCTTCGCTTCAAGCTTCAAGCAGCCTTCCAACCTTGCGCCGTGAATTGATGGATATTCGAGATTTGCTCTCAATTTGAGCAAATTCTCGGGCTATAATTTAAAGCTTGTCGGCGTGTAGCGCAGCCTGGTAGCGCACTTGCATGGGGTGCAAGGGGTCGCGAGTTCGAATCCCGCCACGCCGACCATTGATGTTTGATAAAAGCTCTTAAGAAAAAATTCTTAAGAGCTTTGCTCTTGATGGCTCAAGACACCTCAAGTCGCCTCAGGTTTGGCTTCTTGAACCGCACCTTGCTCAGACTGAATGTTGATAGCCATAGGACCCTTGGGCCCATCGGTCAAATCAAAGCTGACCCTGGCACCTTCTTTAAGGCTTTTAAAACCTTCCATGGTGATGGCAGAAAAGTGCGCAAAAGCGTCAGGGCCACCATCATCGGGCTGAATAAATCCAAATCCCTTGGCGTCATTGAACCATTTCACTGTTCCGTTGAGCATGCATGTCTCCATCCGTTTAATTTATAGGACATTTAAAGCACTGTTTTTGACGTTGTCAATTCAAGGTTTACCCGACTGATGCAGAATTGCTGCATTGCGACATAAGGACTTTTGCAAGGGGCGACGCAGAACCGTGCAGAGTCTCTATAGAATGAAATCATGGCAACAGAGAAACCTAAAAAACCAAATTCACCAAACCCGCCAGGATCGGTTGGGGACCCCGCTCGAACCCCCGGAAATAGCGATTCTGTGGTTTTAGAAAGACGACCTGCCAAAGTTGGACCGCCACAGATGTACCAAGTTGTCATGTTGAATGACGATTACACACCCATGGAGTTTGTTGTTTTGGTGCTTCAAGATTTTTTTAACAAAGATCGAGAAGCTGCCACGCAAATCATGTTGAAAATTCACTTGGACGGCA
>CAXNGF010000242.1:0-3470 GCA_964201905.1 Limnohabitans sp.
TGGCGCAAATTGATGCCCGCCCTGTTTCAAGCATTCCGACACGGCACCCTGCCCGAGGGCGGCCGAATCATTGGCGTTGCCCGTGACAGCATGACAGATGAGCAATACCGCACCCTCATTCCGTCTCGTTTTGAGCAAGTAGAGGGCGCTAAACGCCCCAATGACGAAGAATTTGCCCGATTCAAGGCCATGCTCCACTACGAGCGCGTCGACTTGTCCAACCCAGCCGACTACAACAAGTTGGCTACCCGTTTGGCCGAACGCGAGACCGACCATGTGGTCATGTACCTGGCCACAGCCCCCAGCCTCTTCAACACCGTCTGCGAACAATTGGGTGTTGCCAAACTCAACACGCCCAAGACCCGCATCGTTTTGGAAAAGCCACTGGGTCACGACCTCAAATCAAACCGCGCCATCAACCAAAGCGTTCGCAAGGTTTTTGGTGAGCATCAAATTTTTCGAATTGACCACTACTTGGGCAAGCCTTCGGTGCAAAACCTGTTTGCCATGCGCTTTGGCAATGCCCTGTTTGAACCTTTGTGGCGCAGGGAGCACATTGCCAACATCCAAATCACCATTGCCGAAGAGCTGGGTGTGGAAAAGCGTGGCGCGTTTTATGAAAACACTGGCGCACTGCGCGACATGGTGCAAAACCATGCGCTGCAATTGTTGTGCGCCATTGCCATGGAGCCGCCCATCAATGCGCATGCCGATGCCATTCGAGATGAAAAGCTCAAAGTGTTGCGCGCCCTGAAACCATGGACCACTGAAACCCTGAACCAACACGTGGTTCGCGGCCAGTACAGTCCGGGCAATGTGAACGGCCAAGCGGTACCCGGCTACAACGAAGAAACTGGTGTCAATTCCAGCAGCAGTACCGAAACTTTTGTAGCCCTCAGAACAGAGATTGCCAATTGGCGATGGGCTGGCGTGCCTTTCTACATCCGCACCGGAAAGCGTTTGGCCTCGCGCGAGGGTTATATTGAAATCAATTTCAGACCCACACCGCATGCTATTTTTCAGGCGCCTGCTGGCGGTGTCAACAAATTGATCATTCACCTGCAACCCAAGGACGGCTTGGAGTTGCACCTCTTTGCCGAAGGCCAACACAAACGCATCAAGACCGGCAATCAAACATCGACCAATTTGAGCTCGGTTCACCTCGACCTCGATTTCGACAAACGTTTTGGCAGCGAGCGCGTGGGCGCCTACGAACGTTTGCTTTTGGATGTACTCGATGGCCGTTTAAATTTGTTCGTGCGCAGCGACGAGCAGGAAGAAGCTTGGCGCTGGGTTGAACCCATTCTGCAACATTGGGCCACCGAGACCCAAGGCCCCCGTCACTATGCTGCTGGCACTTGGGGGCCAAGTGCCTCTAGCGCCATGATTGCGCGTGACGGATTTTGTTGGTCTGAAGAAATCTAAACCATGCTAGACCGCATCAAAGCCTCGCTCCCCTCCTTGGCACCCGCTGAACAGCGTGTTGGCAAGTTGGTGTTGCAAGACCCGCGTGCGTTTGCCAATTTACCGGTCACAGAACTGGCAGATCGCGCACATGTGAGCAAACCCACGGTGGTTCGCTTTTGCAGAAGCGTGGGCTATGACGGCTTGTCTGATTTCAAACTGAAACTGGCGGGCAGTGTGAGCGAGGGCGTGCCCTTTATTCACCGCAGTGTAGACGCCGACGACAAAACCAGCGACGTGACCGTCAAGGTGATTGACAACACCGTTGCGGCTTTTCTAAAGTACCGCAACGATGCCTCATCTTTTGCCTTGGAACATGCCGTGCAGGCCTTGGCAGAAACTCACAGCACTGGCAAACGCATCGAGTTTTATGGCGTGGGCAACTCGGGCATCGTGGCACAAGATGCGCAGCACAAATTTTTCCGCTTGGGCATGAACACCATTGCCTACAGCGATGGCCACATGCAAGTCATGAGCGCCTCGATGCTGGGCAAAGGCGATTGTGTGGTGGTCATTTCCAACTCAGGCCGCACACGCGACTTGATGGACGCCTGCGACATTGCACGCAAACGCGGTGCTACCACCATTGTGATCACGGCCAGTGGCTCGCCCTTGGCCACAGCGGGTCAAATACATTTAACGGCCGATCACCCCGAAAGTTATGACCGTTACAGCCCGATGGTTTCAAGGCTATTGCATTTGTTGATCATTGATATTTTGGCCACCACCGTAGCGCTGCGCATTGGTGAGACCCTGCAACCTGCATTGCGTGAAATGAAAAACAATTTGCGCAACAAGCGTTACACCTGAAGCACTCCACCGCGCATCTGGCTGTGAAATCTACCCGGGCCAAAAATTCACTTTAAGGCTATGGGGCCATACCAAGCTTGGACATGGCTTCGGGTGTTATCGGTGTCGGTCATGATGGCGATGCCAATCAATGCGCCTGGTGGTTCACCAAAGGCCATTTCGTAGTCAGCTCGAATGTTGCGTTCGTAGGTAAGCCATTGATTCACCCGCTTAGCCCCCGACTCGATCACAATTTTCCGAATTCGATCTGTTCTGGGATTGTGAATGACCGAATCAACCGGTCGATGGTTGCACCAAACATACATGAGCGTGGCATATGGCATCGGTCGCCCCGACAAAGCATGCGAGAGTTCACTCAGCATGGCATTTTTAGGGGAAAACTGACTTCGATCGCCATCAAAAGCCAACACCAATCTGACCGGAGAATCTTCATTTTCTCGCTGGGCCATATCGGCATCTGCAATCAACTTTTGAATTTGCCAAGAAAAGCTCAAAGCATTTAAGCGCTCGGGTTCAATGCGCAAATCTTGGCGCAACATGCTGGCAGAAGCATGGGCGTCGGCCATGAGTTTGTTGCGATTGTTCAGACGCACCAGCGAATATTGAGTTGCCACTTTTCCCGGGATTTTCACCGACTCCCACTTCAATTGATCTTCTGGTTGCCAGCTTGTGGCAGCGGCTTGATTGTTTGCTTGAGTCGATTCTTGTGTATTGACTTTGGCGATGGGTTGAAAACTGCTACAACCCTGCAAAAGCAAAAACATCAAACCCCATGCCAACAGAACGCATCTTTGAAAAGCAAAATGAAGCAGCTTGATTGGGATCATTTATTTTCTTTGGAAAAATTCAGTCACAACATCTTGCGCCACTTGCTGCAACTGAGCTGCAATGGCCTAAACAATGACATTGGCACTATTGCCCACAAACAACACCCGCTCAGGACTTCGCTCAGCTTTAAGGCTTCAGAAGCTTCATGAAGTCTTGGTCAAGTTGCGCAATTGATCGATTGATTTTTTCACGCTTGCCTGAAGTCCACTGCTTTTGTTCCTTTATTTTTTCGTTGGCCAATCCAATCATGCGCGTCATCTCTGAGGGCTGCGGACCACCAGACGTGGCTCTGTTTTGAATAATGGCAATGGGGTCCAAGGTTTTGCGAAACTCTGCTTCTGACATGGGTAGCTCAGCTTGAGGGTCAT
>CAXNGF010000243.1:0-3448 GCA_964201905.1 Limnohabitans sp.
TTTCCAAATGACTGAGCATGCCTGCTACTTGAGTTGCATCGGCCAAAGTTGATTCAAACTCATGGGAGGCAACAGGAAAACCACCCAAGGCCAAACGCCATTCATAGGCTACCAATTGAATGGCTGCAGCCAAATTCAACGAACCAAACTCAGGATGGGTGGGAATCGACAAGGCCACATGGCACTTGTAGACGTCCTCGTTTTTCATACCGAAACGTTCGGAGCCAAACAAAAATCCAATCGACGAAATCGCCTCTTTGGGAGGTACTTCATTGGCTTTGGCAGAAACCATTTGAGCTTGTGCATGGGAATTGCCCAACAACATTTCAAAGTGATCTCTGGGTGATCGCGTTGGAGGGCCAAAATCTCGAGGCGTCATGGCCGTGGCACACAGGTGAGAAATCCCCTCAAAAGCCTCCTCAAGGGTGTCCACAATGCGGGTTTGATCCAGCACATCATTGGCGCCACTGGCCCTTTGGATGGTTTCTTCTTTGCGCAAAATATTGGCGTAGCGTGGAGCCACCAAAACCATTTCATCAAAACCCATGACCTTCAAGGCTCGGGCGGCCGCCCCCACATTGCCTGGATGGCTGGTTTCAATCAATATAAATCGGGTTCGCATGAGGGCTATTGTCCCAGTTCCAAGCGCTCAAAATGACCAAAACGAACTGAGGTCTGTGTTGAGGGTCAAATTTCATGGGAAAATGCGTCATTCGCCTCTGACATCGCACAGAGGACCTCCGGTTTTGCTCTTAAAAATTAATGTCGACCAATCTCCACCCCATGCTCAACGTAGCCGTTAAGGCTGCACGCGCCGCCGGCGCCATCATCAACCGCGCCGCTTTGGATGTGGAGGCTGTTCGAATTTCGCAAAAACAAGTGAATGACTTCGTGACCGAAGTTGATTTGGCCAGCGAAAACACCATCATCGAAACCCTGCTCACCGCCTACCCGCATCACGGCATCTTGGCCGAAGAGTCTGGCAAAACGCATGGCAACCCCGACGCCGACCATGTTTGGATCATCGACCCTCTCGATGGCACCACCAATTTCATTCACGGATTTCCTGTTTACTGCGTCAGTATTGCGCTGGCCGTCAATGGCAAAGTAGAACAAGCTGTGGTCTATGACCCCTCACGCAACGATTTGTTCACGGCCACCAAAGGCCGCGGCGCCTACATGAACGATCGTCGCTTGCGCACCAGCAAGCGCACGCAAATGCATGAGTGCCTTATGTCCACAGGCTTCCCATTTCGTCCTGGAGACAACTTCAACCAATACCTGCGCATGATGGGCGAGGTGATGCAGCGCACCGAGGGCTTGCGCAGACCGGGTGCGGCGGCATTGGACTTGGCTTATGTGGCCGCAGGTTTCACAGATGCGTTCTTTGAAACAGGTCTTCAGCCTTGGGACGTTGCAGCAGGCGCCTTGCTGGTCACTGAAGCGGGCGGCTTGGTGGGCAACTTCACGGGCGACGCCGATTTCTTGGAGCAAAAAGAATGCTTGGCAGGCACGCCTAAAATTTACGGACAGCTGGTTCCTATTCTCAGCAAGTACAGCAAATTTGCCAGTGCTGGCGAAAAAGCTGCCATGCGTGCGGCCGACATCAAGGATACGGAAGCGCGTCAAACGTCAACTGACAGCCCCATCTAAACCATGACTGACGCGCTCGACCTGAGTGCCCACACGCCCATGATGCAGCAGTACCTGCGCATCAAGGCGGAGTTTCCTGACACCTTGGTTTTTTACCGCATGGGTGACTTTTACGAGATGTTCTTTGAAGACGCCGAGCGTGCCGCCAGTCTCATGGACATCACCCTCACTCACCGCGGGCAAACTGCTGGCAAACCCATTTCGATGGCGGGTGTGCCGTTTCATTCCGTCGAAAACTATTTGGCCAAGCTCATCAAACTGGGCGAGTCTGTGGCCATCTGCGAACAAGTGGGCGATGTGGCCACCAGCAAGGGGCCTGTTGAGCGCAAAGTGGTCAGGGTCGTGACCCCAGGTACCCTTACAGACACAGAGTTGCTGTCTGACAAAAGCGAAGCCATTTTGTTGTCACTGCACATTGCCCCGCGCAATGCGTGCGGCTTGGCTTGGCTCAGTGTGACCCAAGGTGTCTTGCATTTGACCGAATGCACGCACGATGATTTGGCCGATTGGCTTGAGAGAATTACACCCAGCGAGTTGTTGGTCAGCGCCAGCATCACAACCAAATGGGAACAACAACTTCAATCAATGCGTTTAGGCCAGCGAGGCTTGCCTTTGTCTCTGACCTTGCGCCCCGATTTTCAGTACGAGTCAGGCTTGGGCCGCGGTCAACTGATCAAGCAACTCAATGTCGCCAACTTGGCCGCATGGGATGCTGACAAGCTCAGTCATGCACATGCCGCAGCAGGTGCTTTGCTCACTTATGCAGAACACACGCAAGGCAGAACATTGCCTCATGTTTCGCAGCTCAAAGTGCAAAAGGCCAACGAGCTCATTGACCTGCCCACCAGCACGCGCCGCAATTTAGAACTCACACAAACTTTACGGGGCGAAGACTCGCCCACCCTCTTCTCTTTGCTAGACACTTGCATGACAGGCATGGGCAGCCGTCAACTCAAACAATGGCTGCTCAATCCACCGCGCGACAGGCAAGTTGCGGTAGAACGTTTGGCAGCCCTTGATCAGTTGAACGACAACGGCGCAGCCGCCCAGAGTGGCATTGCCATCTGGGCCAGATTGCGCGAACAACTCAAAGGCGCCAGCGATGTGGAGCGCATTACAGCGCGCATTGCGCTAAAGCAGGTTCGGCCGCGTGAATTGATAGCCCTCAAAAATGCGCTCATTCGTTCTGCATCTTTGTCGCATCACTTGCAAGAGACCTTGGGCCACTTGTCACCCACCAAGATGTTGCACGACATTCATTTCGATTTGCAGCCGCCCGTTGGCCTCACAGAAATATTGCAACAAGCCCTGTTGGAAGAACCCGCCAATTTAATTCGCGATGGTGGCGTGATGGCCAACGGCCTTGATGCAGAACTGGACGAACTGCGTGCCATACAAACCAATTGCGACGACTTCCTGCTTGAGTTGGAAACGCGTGAAAAAGCGCGAACTGGCATTGCCAATTTGAAAGTTCAGTTCAACCGGGTGCACGGCTTCTACATTGAAGTCACGCAAGGTCAAATCGACAAAGTCCCTGACGACTACCGCCGCCGTCAAACTTTGAAAAATGCCGAGCGTTTTATCACGCCCGAGCTCAAAGCCTTTGAAGACAAAGCCTTGTCTGCGCAAGAGCGTGCTTTGGCTCGCGAAAAATACCTTTATGAAATTTTGCTCGACCAACTGCAAACCCACATCCAAGCTCTTACCAAATTGGCGCAAGCCATGGCAGCTTTGGATGCCCTTTGCACACTCACCGAGCGTGCCATCACATTGAACTGGTGCGCACCCCAATTTG
>CAXNGF010000244.1:0-3433 GCA_964201905.1 Limnohabitans sp.
TCTTCAATGAATCCGTTCTCGTCCATCACGAGCACCACGTCAGAGGTGGTGGTGATTAAATTAGAAATGACATTCGCATCCAAGTGCCCTAAGAGACTTTGTGCATTTCCAAATCGCCCGAGCGATTGCTCTGACGCTGTTTGAAAACTTGTGTTCATAGGGGGGGGTGCTTTAAAAGTTAAGTTGAATGAATTAGGCGTTGGCTTGAATGTACTTTTGGACCAAATCTGGCGCTAAGTTAGCATCCTGGACAAACAGGTCTGCACCGACTTGGCTGACCATTTCATGGTTGGCCGCAAAATAGGGGCCACCAACGATTATGCACAGCTTGTCAGGGCTCACTGTTTGACGAATGGCAGAAATGCAATCTTTCAAGCGGTTAAAACCTAGGCCTGTTGCCAATGAAAAACCTACAGCATCGTAGCGTTTGACCTTGACCAAGAGGGCCGGATTGTCGGCGGCTGCAAAAGTGCCTCCATCGACTGCCCAACCATCGCGCTGGAAAAATTCGGCCACCATGGCCAAGCCCAAGGTGTGTTGGTCGCCTGGCGATGGCATGAGCAAAATAGTCAAGCCATTGGGCACGTATTGTTTGTGCAACTCACTCATGGAGGGCAACACGTGCAAAATTTTGTGCAGCTCGGCCAAGCCAAGGGTGACCTCGGTGAAGTCGCGTTCGTCATCTTCCCAAAGCTCGCCCAATTGCCTAGCAGCAGGAGCCAACAGGTTTAAAAAGATGGATTCGATGCTGACGCCTTTGCCACGGGCTTCATCTATCCAATCAAGGCCTTCAGCTTGCTTGCCATCTAGCAAAAGATTGACAAAGCTGGTCACATCTGTGGGGGTGATGCTGTAGGGCATTGCCAAGTTGGGCATGGCACATTCACTCGGTGTTCGGTGGGCCATCATCAAGCGGGGGATGATTTCGTTTTGAATGGTCCGTGCCAAAACGGCCACGGTAGAGGAGGATGAGGCCGCGGCGACGGGAGCTGAACCCGGCATGCCATCAAACCGGCTGTTGGCGGGAGCACCGAAACCACGCCAATGGCCTGCCTCACTGTTTTCAGGGAAATGGGAGCCTTCCGCCCTTTGGCCATTGCTCTGATTTGAATTGTCCATGAATGACTCCTGCTTGGTGAAAGAACTTGGCCCAGCAGCGTGTTCTTTTTGGTTGACACCTTTTTATGCGCTGAATGGACTTTGGTCAAAGCTTATTTTTATCCCACTATCTCAGTAGGGGATTAATTATCTGTAACTAAGTGTTTACGTCAATCTAAGTTGACAAGTTGTAAAGGAGCGAATAAATTGGCGACATGGCTGAAAAATTATCAACATTTAAAAGTGGAAACGGATCTGGGGCGAATGCGCGCCGACCTCTTTACACCCCGGAAGAAAGGGTTCGCCGCGACAAAACGTACTGGACTTTTGTCCAAGGTTTGTTGGCGCCCATCCAGTTCTTCATATTTTTGGGCAGTCTTTATTTTGTTTTGCGGTATTTGTTCACTGGCGAGGGTTTAGACACTGCCAATGAGAGCGTGGTGGTCAAAACCTTGACGCTTTACACGATCATGATCACCGGTTGCATTTGGGAGAAGGTGGTGTTTGGGCGCTATTTATTTGCGCCGTCCTTCTATTGGGAGGACGTTTTCAGCATGCTGGTGTTGGCTCTTCACACGGCCTATTTGTACGCCATGTACACCCAGACTTTGCAAGGTGTCGAGTTGATGTACTTGGCCTTGGCGGCTTATGCCACCTACGTTATCAATGCAGGCCAATTCATCCTTAAGTTGCGTGCAGCACGCTTGGATCAAGAAGCCAAATTGCGCGAAGCCGCCGCAGCCAAACATCAAGGATTTCAGGGGGTGCCCGCATGAGTGTTGTGAGCTTTCCTGTGCCAGTGAAAACAGTCGGCGGTTGCAGCGATGCACCTGTGCTGCGCGAACGCGGACAACATGAGGTTTTCTGTGGCTTAACGGGCATCATTTGGCTGCACCGAAAAATACAAGATGCCTTTTTCTTGGTAGTAGGTTCACGCACTTGTGCGCACCTAATTCAGTCGGCCGCTGGGGTCATGATTTTTGCAGAGCCTCGTTTTGCAACTGCCATCATTGACGAACGCGATTTGGCAGGTTTGTCTGATGCTAATACCGAGTTAGATCGGGTGGTCAATCAATTGCTGGCGCGCCGACCCGAAATCAAGTTGCTGTTCTTGGTGGGCTCATGCCCATCAGAAGTGATCAAACTTGATTTGTCGCGCGCAGCTTCCAGGCTTTCTGCGCAACATGCGTCGTCGGTGCGTGTGCTAAATTATTCAGGCAGCGGCATCGAAACCACCTTCACCCAAGGCGAAGACGCTTGCTTGGCATCGATGGTGCCAGTCTTGCCAACTGCCGCCGCCGATGCGGCCCAAGAGTTGGTCATTGTGGGAACGCTTGCGGATGTGGTCGAAGACCAGTTTGTGCGCATCCTGAATCACATGGGCATTGAGAGAGTGCGCTTCTTCCCACCACGCCGTGCTGACGATCAAGCACCGATTGGCCCTGCTACACGTTTGTTGCTGGCACAACCCTTTTTGGCAGACACCGCGAAGGCTCTGCAAGCGCGGGGCGCCAGCTTGTTACCAGCACCTTTCCCGCTGGGCATTGAAGGCACCACAGCATGGTTGCAATCGGCTGCGAATGCGTTTGATGTGTCGAAAGAGCGCTTTGATGCGGCAGTGGCAGCGCCTACTGCCAGAGCAAAAGCTTCCTTGTCTCGTGCCAAGTTGCACTTGGATGGCAAAAGTATTTTCTTCTTCCCCGACTCACAACTTGAAATTCCTTTGGCGCGATTTTTGTCACGCGAACTGGGGATGAAATTGTTGGAAGTGGGCACACCTTATTTGCACCGTCAACACATGGCCATGGAGTTGGCCATGTTGCCAGAAGGCACGTTTTTATCTGAAGGTCAACACGTCGAAAAACAACTCGACCGTTGCCGCGCTTTGCACCCCGACATGGTGGTGTGTGGCTTGGGCTTGGCCAATCCTTTGGAGTCTGAAGGCATGACCACCAAATGGGCCATTGAGTTGGTGTTCACGCCCATTCAAGGCTTTGACCAAGCCGGTGATTTGGCCGAACTCTTTACCCGTCCTTTGGTGCGCCGCATGCGCCTAGCCGCTTAAAGGAAGCAGAGCCATGCAACTCACACTCTGGACTTACGAAGGACCTCCCCATGTGGGTGCGATGCGAATTGCCACGGCCATGGAAGAAGTGCATTACGTGTTGCATGCCCCGCAGGGCGACACCTATGCCGACTTGTTGTTCACCATGATTGAGCGTTTGCAAAAACGCCCACCCGTGACTTACACCACGTTTCAAGCGCGTGATTTGGGGGGTGATACTGCAGAACTATTTAAAACTGCAGCACGCGAAGCCTATGAGCGCTTCCAGCC
>CAXNGF010000245.1:0-3431 GCA_964201905.1 Limnohabitans sp.
AAACACCTTTCAACTTCATACCTTCGAAGCACTTTGTGGCGTCTGGCATACGAACCAAGAGCATATTGGCCTGGCTGGGAAAGACTTGCACGCCCGTCAATGCAGCCAATGAATGGCTGAGCTTTTCGCGTTCTTCCTTAATTTGAGCCGCCTGTTGGGCAAATACTTCAGCGTGTTCCAAAGCAAACAGGGCGCATTCGCAATTCAAAACACTGATGTTGTAGGGCGGGCGAACTTTGTCGATTTCAGCAATTAAGGCTTTGGGGCCAACCATATAACCAAGGCGTACACCTGCTAAACCAAATTTAGACAAGGTTCGCATGAGCAGCACATGGCCATGGCGGGCGATTCGGTCCATGTAGGTTTGGCTTGCAAAAGGTTGGTAAGCCTCGTCCATCACAATCAGGCCGCCTTGTTGACCTTGGGCCACCACAATGCGCTCAATGGCGTCAGCGTTCCAAAGTGTGCCGGTTGGGTTGTTGGGGTAGGCCAAATAAACCACTGCAGGTTTGTGCGTCGCAATAGCGCTCAACCTGGCCGCTTCGTCCAACTCGAAATTGGTGGTCAAGGGCACGCCGTGAAATGTCACACCTTGCAATTGCGCGCTCATGGCGTACATCACGAAGCCTGGCAGTGGCGCCAAAATGCTGGCTCCGGGCACATCACAGGCCAATGAAATGAGCGTGATCAGTTCATCAGAGCCATTGCCCAGCATGATGTCAAAACCTTCTGGCATGTGCGCATACTTGGCCAATTCGGCGCGCAACACATTGACGCGCTCACCAGGATAACGATTGAGGGCCAATACACCCAAACGCTCGCCCAATTGCTTTTGTAATTCAGGGGGCAAGTTGAAAGGATTCTCCATCGCATCGAGTTTGACCATGCCGTTCGAATCTTGAATGGCATAGGCATGCATGGACTGCACATCTTGACGAATGTGTTTCCGCCAAAGGGCGGGAGTTTGGTTTGTACTCATGGCGTTTCTCTTTGAGGCGGCACGGGGTTCAAGCGCAACTCTGCCGCGCGAGCATGAGCCTGCAAGCCTTCGCCATAAGCCAGTTCCGCTGCAATTTTTCCGAGGCTTTGAGCGCCCTTCTCACTGACCTCAATGAGGCTTGAGCGCTTTTGGAAATCGTAAACACCCAAGGGAGAAGAAAAGCGCGCAGTGCCGCTGGTGGGCAGCACATGGTTGGGTCCTGCACAGTAATCACCCAAAGACTCGCTGGTGAATGCACCCAAGAAAATAGCGCCTGCATGCTTGAGCAAGGGCTCCCATTCGTGGGGGTTGCGACTGGACACTTCCAAGTGTTCGGGGGCGATGCGATTGCTAATCTCACAGGCCTCTTTCATGCTGCGCGTTTGAATGAGCGCGCCGCGATCGTTCATAGATTTGGCAATGATGGCTGCGCGGGGCAAAGTGGGTAGCAACTGATCGATGGCCTCTTGCACTTTGTCTATGTAGTCGGCATCTGGGCACAACAAAATGCTTTGCGCCAACTCGTCGTGCTCTGCTTGCGAGAACAAATCCATGGCCACCCACTCAGGCGGCGTGCTGCCATCGGCCAAGACCAAAATTTCGCTTGGGCCTGCAATCATGTCAATGCCCACGGTACCAAACACACGCTTTTTGGCGCTGGCCACATAGGCATTGCCGGGGCCGGTAATTTTGTCGACCTTGGGAACTGTAGCGGTGCCATAGGCCAAGGCGGCCACTGCCTGTGCGCCGCCAATGGTGAAGGCACGTGATACACCCGCCACATAAGCTGCAGCCAACACCAAAGGATTTTTCACACCTTGAGGCGTGGGTACCACCATGATGATCTCTTCAACACCCGCTACATGCGCAGGGATGGCGTTCATCAAAACGGACGAGGGATAGGCTGCTTTGCCACCGGGCACATAGATGCCCACACGGTCTAGGGGCGTGACTTTTTGACCCAACAAGGTGCCATCTTCGTCTTTGTAAGACCAGCTTTCGCCTGAGGCTTTTTTCTGCGCCTCGTGGTAGCGCCTCACTCTGATGGCAGCAGCTTGCAGTGCGTCTCTTTGTACAACAGGCAAAGAATCAAACGCCGCTTTCAACTCTGCTTGCGTCAACACCAATTGCTGCATGCTGTCGGCCTTTGAGCCATCAAAGCGCTGCGTGTATGCCAAGACTGCAAGGTCGCCACGTTGCTTCACATCGGCCAAAATTTCAGCAACCCTCGATTCAATGGCTGCGTCGGCATCAGCAGACCAGTGCAAGCGCTTTTGAAATGCGGCTTCAAAATCCGAATCGGTCGTTTTCAAACGCAATGCTTTGGCAACAATCGGGGTCATGAATCAAATCTCGTTTGGTGACGTTGTGTGCTGTCTCAATGCATTGCACTTAAGCTTTGGCAGCAGCACCGAGCAGTACGGCACGCGAAAAAGCATCAATGATGGCGCGAATAGGTTCTTGTTTCAATTTCAGTGAGGCTTGATTGACCACCAATCTTGAACTGATGTCCATGATGCGCTCGACTTCAATCAGGTGATTGGCTTTCAAAGTACTGCCCGTGGAAACCAAGTCAACAATGGCATCGGCCAAACCTGTGAGCGGTGCTAACTCCATGCTGCCATAGAGCTTGATCAGGTCGACGTGCACCCCTTTCTGCGCAAAAAATTCCCGCGCAATGTTGGTGTATTTGGTGGCCACTTTGAGGCGCGAACCAGACTTCACCGCAGTTGCGTAATCGTAATCGGCACGCACAGCCACGCTCATGCGGCACTTTGCGATTTGCAAATCCAAGGGCTGGTACAGGCCGTGCCCGCCGTGTTCAATCAGGGTGTCTTTACCCGTCACACCCAAATCAGCACCGCCATACTCAACATAGGTTGGCACATCGGTTGCGCGAACCAACACCACTCGCACGGCCGCTTGGTTGGTAGGCAATATCAATTTGCGAGAAGTTTCTGGATCTTCCAGCACTTCGATGCCGGCCGCTTTTAAGAGCGGCAGCGTTTCATCAAAAATACGTCCTTTGGACAAGGCCAAGGTGATCATGTCAATTCCTGTGATGACTTCGAACGCTCAATTTGAGCGCCCACTTTGCGCAGCTTCGCTTCCATGCGATCGTAACCTCGGTCTAGGTGGTAAATGCGGTCAACGATGGTCTCACCCTCCGCCACCAGCCCGGCAATGACCAAACTGGCTGAAGCCCGCAAATCGGTAGCCATCACAATGGCCCCTGACAATTGGGTCACGCCTTGGACCACTGAAACTTTACCGTCAATTTGAATGTTGGCACCCAAACGAACCAATTCGTTGACGTGCATGAAACGAGTTTCAAAAATGGTTTCAGTCACTTTGCTGGTGCCTTCGGCAATGCAATTCAAGGCCATGAACTGCGCTTGCATGTCGGTTGGAAAGCCAGGGTACTCAGTGGTGCGAAAGCTTTGGGCCTTCA
>CAXNGF010000246.1:0-3416 GCA_964201905.1 Limnohabitans sp.
GGGCCAATCTTGGCGGCAAAAGGCCATGGCGCCAGTTCTCATGCTGGCCAGTTCGAGAGAGGGTGAAGAGCGGCTGTGGTTGGATGCGTGGCAGACATTCATCGGGCAACATTCAGATGTCCAAGTAAATTGGTTGATTGTTCCAAGGCACCCACAACGTGTGAGTGATGTGGAGAGCATGTTGCTGGCTGCGGGGCTGCGAGTTTCCAGACGCTCAACTTGGGGACAAGAAGGACCCGCCTTGAACCCTGCTTCAGTAGGAGATGGCACCAACGAAGCCTCTGTGATTCTGTTGGGTGACAGTCTTGGCGAAATGGCACTTTATTACAGCTTGGCCGATATGGCTTTGCTTGGCGGCAGTTTTGAAAACTTGGGTGGTCAAAATTTAATTGAAGCGGCGGCATGCGCTTGTCCCATTTTGATGGGGCCGCATACCTTCAATTTTTTAGATGCTGCACGCGCAGCCGAAGCGGCCGGTGCGGCTCAGCGTTGCAATGATATGGAAGAGGCCGTGAGCTTGGCGGTTCAGACAGTAAAGAACAAGGAACTACAACAAATTCGCTCACACCATGCTACTCAATTTGCACAGCAGCATGGGGGCGGCACTCATCGCACTGCGCTGGCAGTGCTGGAGTTGTTGCATTCAATCAAGGATTTAACAGTGCGTTAATTGAAGCCAGATCGGTTTCAGTCAGCGTACCGGCAGATTGTCGAAGTTTGAGTTGACCCAACAAAACATCGTAGCGCGCTTGGGCCAAATCACGTTTGGTTTGAAACAGTTGGCTCTGGCTGTTAAGCACATCGATGTTAATGCGCACACCCACTTGGTAGCCCAACTTATTGGCATCTAAAGCGCTTTGGCTGGATGATTCAGCGGCTTGGAGTGCATTGACTTGACCAATGCCAGATTGCAAACCGAAGAAGGCAGTGCGTGTTGCCTGAGCCACGTTGCGTTCAGCGGCATCGAGGTCGGAACGTGCTTTGTCTTCCAATGCCACTGTCTCCTTGATGCGATTTTGAGTAGCGTAGCCAGCAAACAAGGGCATGTTAAAGGCCAAACTTATTGTGTTTGCATTGTTATCAAGTTGCGACGCGTTGATGCCTCTGCCATTTTTATAGCGCGTAGGGGTGAAGCCAGCAACCAGATCGAGGGTGGGCTTGTGTCCAGCCTCTGCTCGCGTGGTTTCGAGTTTGGCAATATCAAGCGTTGCACGAGTTTGGAGAACAGCAGGGTTGAATTCAGAGGACTGTTTCACCCATTGATCGATCGATGATGTGTCAGGTGCAGCCAACTTGGCATTGCGCGACAAAGATTTGGGCTCAATGTTGTTAAGTCCGACCAGTTGATTCAAAGCCAGGCGTTTGATGCGCAAATCGTTGTCTGCCGCAATTTCCTGAGCCAAAACCAAGTCGTAGCGAGCTTGCGCTTCGCGAGTGTCGGTGATGGTGGAGGTACCTACTTCAAAGTTGCGTTTTGCAGCTGCCAATTGTTCGGCAACAGCCATTTTTTGCGCCTTCACAAAGTCCAAACTTTCACGAGATATGAGGACATCAAAGTAGGCTTGGCTCAATCGGACCATCAGGTCTTGCTCGGCGGCCTTGAGTTGAATACTTGCCAGTTGCAATTGACGCATGCCTTGTTGGTAGGCTGCCGTATTGGCGGGGCGGTAAAGGGGATGCGTGGCGTTGATGGTGAAAGCCATGCTTTGTGAATTGGCTGATGCACCGGGAATCAGGTCAACTTCGGTCCTATTGATGTTGGCAGCCAAACCAACTGTGGGTAAAAGCAGTGCTTTGGCTTGCTCACCCTTGGACAAATTGGCTGTGTATTGGTATTGAGCAGCCTTGTAAGTGGCATCGAAGCCTCGAGCAGTTTCGAACAAAGACATCAAGCTCTGCGCTTGAACTGAGCCAGAGAAAGCAGCGGAAATAGCCAGCGTGAGAGGGACAAAGCGCAAATTCATAAAAATCTTTCTAGGCAATAGCCGGTAAGAAGGGATGTCAACTTAATAAACAGGGACACTTTAATCGACTTGAGATGACCCAGCGTTGATGCCGCCACTGATGTTTGTGATATTTTCAAAGCCATGCTGCTCTAAAAATGATGCCACTTGCATGCTGCGGCCGCCATGGTGGCACAGGCATGCAATAGGCCTTTTTTTGTCTAGCTCATGAAGGCGCTCTGGTACGGTCTGCATAGGAATGATTTGAACTTCACAGTCAGGAGGCGCAATACTGGCCAATTGGCATTCCCATGTTTCGCGTACATCCAAAATCAAGGGTTGTCCATGAGCCGTAGCTTGCGTGATCCATTCGCTAAATTGGGCGGGGCTAACTTGTTGCATAAATGAGGCGGTGTTGTCTGTGAAATAGGGCTTAAGTGTTTTAAAAGGTAAAACGCTTGTGTTCTGGAAAGCCTTGCAGGCGAGGGGCTATGGTGTCCCAAGGTTCTGAGGTTTGCCATTGCTGATCGGCAGTCCGGGTGATGACGCTGGCGCGCATCATGGGATCATCGCCCACCACGGCCAACAACCGGCCGCCAATGCTCAGCTGGTTGAGTAAAACTTGCGGAACCTCTGGCACAGAACCGCTGAGCATGATGACATCAAATGGACCATCGGTGGGAGCGCCTTGGCTGCCATCGGTTTGGCGAATTTCCGCATTGTGAATGCCAGCAGTTTGCAGGTTGTCACGCGCTTGTTGGGCCAATTCAGGGTCTAGTTCAAAGCTTAAAACGCTTGCTGCTTGGTGTGCCAACAGCGCCGCCATGTAGCCAGATCCTGTGCCAATTTCCATCACTTTATCGGTGGCTTTGACAGCCGCATTTTGTAAAAAACGGGCTTCTACACGAGGCGCCAGCATGACTTGGCCAGAGTCACCATCTTTTTTGAGGGGAATTTCCATGTCGACAAATGCCAGAGCTTTGTGTGCCATGGGCGCAAAGTTCTCTCGCTTTACCTCTGAAAGCAATGAAAGCACTTGCCCGTCCAAGACTTCCCAAGGACGAATTTGTTGTTCAATCATGTTGAAACGGGCTATATCATTGTTCACGGCTACTCCAGGGGGTATCAAATTCCGACTCATCATATTTTAGCTTCTACCGACGACTCAGGATTCGATTTTTGCTTGCCAAACCAAAGCCTTTTTAAAAACTCACTCAAATCGTCCATGTAGCAATAGACCACCGGAACCACCACGAGCGTGAGTAAAGAGGAGGTGATGACCCCCCCGATTACGGCTTGCCCCATGGGTGATCGTTGTTCTGAGCCCTCTGTGATGGCAAATGCAAGCGGGATCATGCCAAAAATCATGGCCAAGGTGGTCATCAAAATGGGTCGAAGTCGAACTTTGGCGGCCATCAGCAGAGCATCGTGCCGCGTTAAGCCCGCGACTGGCTGCCCAGTGTCTGAAACGCT
>CAXNGF010000247.1:0-3400 GCA_964201905.1 Limnohabitans sp.
TTCGATGTGAACACCCGGCTTTTCGCCTTTCAAAATAGCCGAAGCCATGGCCAAGGGGGATGCATCTGTGAGACTTAATTTGAGGTCAAATTTTTGTTCATTGACACGCTCCAACAAGCCCGCTGGCGTGGGTGAGAGCTGAATGAGCTTGTCTTGCCATTGCAGTTGAATGCAGCGGCCCTTTTGACGCATGAGCCTATTTTGCGCTTCAGGTTCATGGACTATGACGTGATTCAAAAACAAAACCAAACGATTGATGGTCTCATCCATGACCCAAACTGGGGGGTGGGAGTGGGTGACGAATTGCTCAAGCGCTTCGCCCACAAATGAAAAAGGGGACTGTGTTGCCATAGCCCCCAATTATTCACGAAAGACTGGCCCGTGCCAGCCTCTCTCACATAATGTCTTTAAATTATTGCAGGGCTTGTACACCAGCCACCAACCAGCCGCTGTTGCCATTTCTGGGTTTGGTCATATTCCAAACTTCACGGAAGGCGCTAGCCTCTGAAGAAGGCTCTTCACGGATCACACCGTTGAATTCAATGCTTGCCATGTAAACCTCTGGCAGCTCTTCTATGCCTAGCAATTGAGCCTCCAACTTAAGGACTTCGGTTTTGTTAGGCTGTCCTGGAAAATTGGCTTCCCGTTCTGCCAATTGGCTCTTGATTTCAGACAACATGCCGTCTGTCATCATGGCCTTGAGTGAGCCCATGTCGGCTCGGTCCCAAGCGTCTTGCAAAGTAATGAAATTGCGTTTGGCAGCCTCAACAAAGCTTCCACTGTCAAAGCCTTCTGGAACGCTCCAGCTTTGTGTGCCCTGAAGCGCTGTAGCCTCTGAGCCGCCAATGGCAGAACCGATCATAGAGCCACCAGCGTGAGTGGAAGCTTGCGTATTTGCAGCCGGCGTTGGGTCAAAGCGCGTTTCTTGCGTTTCCCAAGGCCGGGCTGAAGCGTCGTTGCCGACTTTTTCAGGGTTGTACTGTCGCACGGTTGCAGGTGATTCGGCTGTTTGACCAGCACCTTGGTAGGCTAGGCCTCCCTGCTGCTGAGCAGCACCGCCTTTGCGTGAGCGCAAGAAGTAACCAATCACCCCCACCGCCACCATGGCCAGCAAGGCGAACAAGAGCATGTTGCCAAAAGCTTCACCCATGCCTAGGCTGCTTGCCAACCAAGCCAATCCCAATCCAGCAGCCAAGCCACCCAGCATGGCACCCCATGGACGTTTAGCAGGCGCAGCTGGTGCCGCAGCAGGGGTTGCTGGTTTGGCCGCCGCCGCTTGGCTAGGTGCCGCAGGTTTAACCGCTTCACGTTGCGTGACGTTATTGGACTGTTGGCCAGTAGATTTGCCGCCGCCCATGCGACGAGCAGCCTCAGCGTTCAAACTGCTAAAGGCCAGAACCAAAGTCAAGATTAAGCCGAAAAAATTGTTCACAACAAGCTCCGAAAAGTTCAGAAAAAACCAATCAACATTTAATACCCAGATGCAAGGCTACCACCCCTGCACTTAAGTTGTGAAATTCGGCATGTCCAAATCCGGCATTTTTCATAAGGGCTTTCAGCTCTTCCTGACCTGGGTGCATGCGAATCGATTCGGCCAAATACCTGTAACTTGCATCGTCTCCGGCAACCCACTTGCCCAATTGGGGCAAGATGTTGAAGGAGTACCAGTCGTAGGCTTTTTCTAGGGGCTTGGCTACTTTAGAGAATTCCAAAACCAAAAGTTTGCCCCCTGGCTTCAAAACTCGACACATCTCTTTCAAAGCCAAATCTTTGTGCGTCATGTTGCGAAGTCCAAAAGCCACGCTCACCACGTTGAAATGGTCGTTGGGAAATGGCAGTTTTTCAGCATCACAGACCAGTGTGGGCAAGATCACGCCCTGGTTCACCAATCGATCGCGACCTGTTCGCAACATGGCTTCATTTATGTCGGTGTGAACCACTCGACCCGTCGTTCCCACTTTTTTTGAGAACGCCAAAGACAAATCGCCCGTACCGCCTGCAATGTCGAGCACCTGGTCGCCTTCTTTGAGGTTGGCCACCTGCAAAGTGTAGGCTTTCCAAACACGGTGTAAGCCAGCAGACATCAGGTCATTCATGATGTCGTATTTGGATGCCACAGAATCAAAAACACCTCTGACATGCTTGGCCTTCTCTTGCTCATCGACGGTTTTAAAACCAAAATGGGTTGAATTCATTTTCTAAATCCAATCAGTGAGAGTGGCCACAAGAAGCACCTGATGCGCCCGGCATGGGATCGTCGCGTTGCACACCTGCAGCCTGCAATCGTTCGTTGTACTGAGACCAGAGGCCGTCTTGATCTGAGCCCAAATGGTACAAATAGTCCCAAGAAAAAATACCGCTGTTGTGGCCATCTGAAAAAGTAGGCTGAACCGCGTAATTGCCAACCTGCGCCAGTTCAACAACGTCAACTTCACGCTTGCCCGTTTGCAAAACCTCTTGCCCAGGACCATGGCCTTGCACTTCTGCTGAAGGCGAGTAAACGCGCATGAGTTCAAAGGGAATTCGGAAAGTTTGACCGTCCGAAAAACTGACCTCTAAAGCACGACTTTGCCCATGAAGGGTCAAGGCTTGTGGTAAGGGTGCACCTGCTGTCAATCCGGCCATAAGGCGTTCTTTCGTGATACTGTCGTTAAACCAAAACTCTCTCTATACCGCCTGCATTGGCAGCGGCCACGTACTCGGGCATCCATTGCTCGCCCAAAATATGTTTGGCCATTTCCACCACGATGTAATCAGCTTCCAACAAGCCATTTTTCAAATCGTCACCGAAGCGTGATAAGCCTTGCAAGCAGCTAGGGCAACTGGTCAAGACCTTGATGTTTTCTTTTTCGCCCACCATGCCGCTGGCACGCATTTGGGCTTCACCTTGAAGTATTTCTTCTTCCTTGCGAAAACGCACTTGCGTGGCAATGTCAGGCCGCGTGACGCCCAAAGTACCCGACTCGCCGCAGCAACGATCAGACTTCAAAACCTGCGGGCCCAACAAAGACTTGACCGTCTTCATAGGGTCTTGCAGCTTCATGGGGCTGTGGCAAGGATCGTGATACAGGTAGGCGCCGTTGTTGTTAAGGGTCATGCCTTTTTCAAGCAAGTACTCGTGGATGTCAATAATGCGGCAACCAGGGAAAATTTTGTCGAACTCATAGCCCTGCAACTGGTCATAGCATGTGCCGCAACTGACCACCACCGTTTTGATGTCCAAATAGTTAAGGGTGTTGGCCACGCGGTGGAACAAAACTCGGTTGTCAGTGATGATTTTTTCGGCCTTGTCAAACTGTCCGCTGCCCTTTTGGGGATAGCCGCAGCACAAATAACCAGGCGGCAAAACCGTTTGAACACCGGTATGCCAGAGCATGGCTTGGGTGGCCAATCCTACTTG
>CAXNGF010000248.1:0-3380 GCA_964201905.1 Limnohabitans sp.
AACAGATAAGCCTCTTCGTTGCTACATTTGGCAGAGCCAAATCCAGCCAGTGCTTTTTTTCCAAAAGTATCGCGAAGTTGCGCAAACTTACCCCCTGCAAGAGCAAGCGCCTCGTCCCATGAAGCCTCACGAAAAACGTCCATCACGCGGCTAGGGTCCATTACGAAATCGGCACTTTTGGGCGCGTCGCTTCGCCGTATCAACGGCGTGGTCAAACGCTGGGGATGGTGCGCGTAATCAAACCCGTATCGACCCTTGACGCACAATCGCTCATGATTGGCTGGGCCGTCACGCCCTTGGACGAATAAAATTTTGTTGTCTTTAACGTGATAGGTCAACTGGCAGCCAACACCACAGTATGGACAGACCGACTCAACCTGCATGTCTGGCACTTGAAGCGCTGCTTCGCGCGCAGGCATCAAGGCGCCCGTGGGGCAGGCCTGAACGCATTCACCGCAGGCCACGCATGTGCTTTCACCCATTGCGTCGTCCATGTCAAAGACGACCTTGACTTCTGAACCTCGCAAGGCCAGTCCAATCACATCGTTCACTTGCTCGTCGCGGCAGGCTCGCAGGCATCTGGTGCACTGGATGCAAGCGTCTAAATTGACCGCAATGGCGGGGTGGCTCAAGTCGTGTGCAACTTGGGCGCGGGCCTCAAAACGAGGCTTGCTAAGCCCCATCTTGGCAGACCATTGATCGACCTCGTTGTGGCGCGTGTAAGAGGTCTCTGGCATATCGGATTGCAGCAATTCAAGCACCAGTTTTTGTGAAGCCTGTGCCCGCGAAGAATCAGTTGTAACTTTCATTCCATTGGTCGCAACGCGGCAGCACGAGGGCGTCAAAACTCGCTCGCCTGCAATCTCAACCATGCAGGCACGGCAATTACCAACAGCTTGTAGGCCCTCTTTGAAGCACAGATGCGGCACCTCAATGCCCTCACGCTTGGCAACGCTCAGCAGCGTTTCATCGGCGCGGGATGTCACAGCTTTGCCGTTAAGTTCAAACTCGACTGTGGGCACATCCATTGCGGCCAATGCTTGGCGGGTGACTGCGTTCATATGAGCTCTTTAGGAAAGTATTTAATCACGCAGTCCACCGGGTTGGGAGCGGCCTGGCCCAAGCCGCAAATTGATGCATCACGCATAACTTGCGACAACTCGGCCAAAAGCGGTACATCCCATTTGGCTTGAGCGATCAATTGCGAAGCTTTGGCTGTTCCCACACGGCAGGGCGTGCATTGACCGCAAGACTCGTGCTCGAAAAATTTCATCATGTTGCGTGCTGCTTGCACCGCGCTGTCATGGTCCGACAACACAATCACAGCGGCCGAGCCAATAAAGCAGCCATAGGCCTGCAAGGTGTCGAAATCTAAAGGGATGCTGTTCATGTGAGCCGGCAAAATGCCGCCCGAAGCCCCTCCCGGCAAGTAGCCGTAGAAGGTGTGTCCCTCTTCCATGCCCCCGCAGTAATCGTCAATCAGCTCTTGGATGGTAATGCCCGCAGGCGCTAATTTGACTCCTGGATTTTTAACGCGGCCAGAGACCGAGAACGATCGCAAGCCTTTGCGGCCATGGCGCCCTTGCGAGGCAAACCAGCTTGCACCTTTTTCTAAAATCTCACGAACCCAATACAGAGTTTCAAAATTGTGCTCCAAGGTGGCGCGGCCAAACAAGCCAACCTGCGCCACATAGGGCGGGCGCAATCTGGGCAAACCGCGCTTGCCTTCAATCGACTCGATCATGGCCGACTCTTCGCCACATATATAGGCCCCCGCGCCACGACGAAGTTCGATATCGGGCAGTCCCGCAACAGGGGGGTTCTGTTTGAGATGCGCCAACTCAGTCTCTAACAAAGCGCGGCAACCGTGATATTCATCGCGCAGGTAAATGTAGATTTTTTCGATGCCAACAGCCCACGCAGAGATCAGCATGCCCTCAATGAAGCGGTGTGGGTCACGCTCCAAATACACGCGGTCTTTGAAAGTGCCCGGCTCGCCCTCATCAATGTTGACAGCCATCAGACGAGGGCCATTTTCTGCCCGGACGATGCGCCACTTGCGACCCGTTGGAAAGCCCGCGCCGCCGAGACCCCTAAGGCTGGCGTCCTCCATAGTTTGGATGACGGAGTCAACCTCCTTGGTCCCCGCCATGCACTGCTTGAGAAGCTGGTAGCCACCCGCGTACTCGTAAGCTTTGCGGTCTATGTAAGCCTCGGGTAAGTGCGTGAATTGACGAGCTTTCACCTTCTTCGTGATGCTGTCGCAACTGGCTTTGGAAACTGGATGCTGACCGACCAAAGCAGCTGGGGCTTGCTCGCACCGACCAATGCAAGGTGCTGCGATAACGCGCACTTGTAAGCCCAAAATGGAAGGCAATTTGTTGAGCAAATCTTTTGCACCTGCCATCTCGCAAGACAGGCCATCGCACACGCGTACCGTCAAAGGTGCGGGAACTTGGCCGCCTTCTTTGACAATGTCAAAGTGATGATAAAAACTGGCCACTTCGTAAACGCTGACCTGCGGCATCTGCATCTCATGCGCCAATGCCGCCAAATGCGCTGCCGAAAGGTGCCCATAACGATCTTGAATTTTATGCAAGTGCTCAATCAACAAATCGCTTTGGCGCGAACTGTTACCCAGCAGCAAGTGAACTTCAGACAGCGCCTTGGGGTCAACGCGTCGACCCTTGGGAGCTTCGCGTTTTCTTTGGCGTGCTTGCTCTTGTCCACTTACGGCAATCGGTATGACCTTTTTATCAAGGCCTTTCTTGTTCGTAGGGTTTGGTGAATGATTCATTAAGTGCCTTGTCATGTGGTTCTTACAGCAACAGTTGTCTGCGCAGTAAATTGCGCGAACAAGACATCAAATTGAGGAATCACAAGCCTAATTAATCAATCTGTGATTTTTCATAATTCTAGAGACATCCACCTGCCAAATGAATGACATCAGCTATGCGCTAAAGAGTTACCTGATGAATGCTGATGTCGTCTTACTTAGCCTATTTGGATAGCTCTTGACTGAAATGTAAAAGAAAGCGAAAACAGAAATTGCTGATCTTTGTCAGTCAAATTCTTGAATCGCCCTGATGCAAGGCCGGATCTGTAGATTTAGTAAACAGCATCGCATTTGCGAGGATAAAGCTGGCTATACCAGCAATATCTTCGAGCAAGAATTGGGGTACTTCAACATGAGGGATATTTCGGTCACTGGCTATGGCAGTGATATCCAACAACTTAGGCCATAAGGTATTTTTGTTTTGAATGTCTCGCCAAACTTCCAACTTTGGAAAACCACCTTGTTTGAAGCCCTCGATCAAAACCAAATCACATTGCTGCAATCGACTTAGCAAATATTGCAGATCTGGTTCCAAGTCTCCGCG
>CAXNGF010000249.1:0-3354 GCA_964201905.1 Limnohabitans sp.
AACTTCGGTGCTGCCGGCAAGCAAGGTAGACGTGGGATGCTTAACCAAATAGTCGGCCACTTCAGCCAAGGTGGCGGGAGAAACAAATTCATTGCCTTTGCGGGTGCGAACCACGGGTTGAACAATGATCTCGCCTTCCAAGCTGAGGGTGGGCGTGGAAGCACGCTGGATTTCTTTCAGTAAAGGCACATCAGCCGCATCGTCAAGCTTTAAGGCGGCCTTGTTGCCGCAGGCCTTAGACGCAGCATCCAAAATGGGGGCATAACCTGTGCAACGGCAAAGGTTGCCACTGAGGGCGTCACTCACATCTTGGCGTTTAGGAGATTGATTGACCTGAACCAAGTTGACCAAGCTCATGACAATGCCAGGCGTACAAAAACCACACTGTGAGCCATGGCAGTTGACCATGGCTTGTTGCACAGGATGCAAAGTGCCATCGGGCTTTTTCAAACTCTCAACTGTTTTGACCGACTTACCATCGAGGGTTGGTAGCAATTGAATACAGCTGTTAACGGGCACGTAGTCAACGCCCTGTCCCTTTGCAATAAATGAACCGACCATGATCACACAAGCCCCGCAATCGCCTTCAGCACAGCCCTCCTTGGTGCCCGTGCGATGCAATTGTTCGCGCAGGTAATCTAAAACGGTGGTGGTGCGGCGAGCGCCTTGGGCTTCGACAATTTTGCCGTCAAGCACAAAACGAACTGTGTTGGTCACTTGGCTCATAAGGAGTTGAATAGTTTGGGTTCTGAGTAAAAACTTATTTTATTGAGTTACCACCCCAGAAGTGGTACATAAGTTAGAAATAATTGCGAATTTAAGAGCCGCGGTAGGTTGAATAGCTCCAAGGGCTTGCCAAGAGCGGCACATGGTAATGCTGCGTGACATCGGCCACCCCAAAATCCAAGCTCACTTGGTTCAAAAACGAAGGCTCTGGCAGCTTCACACCCTTGGCCTTGAAATAACCCGCCACATCAAATACCAAACGGTAAGTACCTTTTTGCAAACTGGCGTTGTCATAGAGCGGCCCATCAGGGTTGCGCCCATCTGAGTTCAATGTGAAACTTTTCACCAGCGTGGCAAATTGCCCTTCAGTGGTGTACAGGCTCACCTTCATTCCTGCAGCGGGACAACCATGCATGGTATCCAAAACGTGTGTACTCAAACCCATGTTGCATCTTTCCTTGAATTGGTCGACTGAAAGTGTATACACTTTTGGCTTTTGAAGCTATCATCATTCCGCATGGAAACATCTTCAACCAACGCCATTGTCAGCGCTTTGACCAAAGCCATTGTGGAGCATCGGCTAATGCCTGGTTCCAAATTGGCCGAGCAGAAGCTGGCCACGCATTTTGGCGTATCCAGAACCTTGGTCAGGCAAGCGCTGTTTCAGCTTTCTCAAAACAGATTGATCCGCATGGAGCCTGCCCGGGGAGCCTTTGTGGCTGCACCTTCTGCTGCAGAAGCTAAACAAGTCTTTGCAGTACGGCGCATGCTTGAAGTTCAAATGACACGCGAATTTGTTCGCGATATCACTCCCGCCAAAATTCGCGCCTTGAAAGCCCACACCAAACAAGAAAAAGAAGCCGTTGCACAAGAAGATGTGCACGGCCGAACAGAATTGCTTGGCGATTTCCATGTCCGCATTGCTGAACTCATGGGCAACCATGTCTTGGCCCAAAGCTTGGGTGAACTCATTTCACGCTGTGCACTCATCACCCTCATGTACCAATCTCGCCACGCCGCGCAGCACTCGGCCGATGAGCACGAAGCCATTGTGGATGCCATGGCCAAGAAAGACGAAGACTTGGCCGCGAGGCTCATGGAAGAACATTTGAATTTTGTCGAAAACAGCTTGAGCTTCGACAAAAAAATACCCACTCACGACATCTCAATGGCCCTGTCATGAACTCATCTGTCTACGACTCTACTGCCGCCTATCCTCGTGATCTGACAGGTTACGGCCGCAATCCTCCTCACGCGCAATGGCCAGGACAAGCCCGCGTAGCGGTGCAGTTTGTCTTGAACTACGAAGAAGGTGGCGAGAATTCTGTTTTGCATGGCGACGCAGGCTCCGAGCAATTCTTGTCAGAAATGTTCAACCCTGCAGCCTATCCAGACCGGCACATTAGCATGGAGGGCATTTATGAATATGGCTCACGTGCAGGCGTGTGGCGTTTACTGCGCGAATTTGAACAACGCAAACTGCCCCTCACCGTGTTTGGTGTGGCCACCGCACTTCAAAAACATCCCGATGTATTGGCTGCATTTCAAGAATTGGGCTATGACATTGCGTGCCATGGCTTGAAATGGATTCACTATCAAAATATCGATGAGGCCACGGAACGAGAGCACATGGCCGAAGCCATGGCCATCTTGCAAAAGCTCACCGGCGAAAGACCCTTGGGTTGGTACACGGGACGCGACAGTCCGCGCACTCGCCGCTTGGTTGCAGACTTTGGCGGCTTTGAATACGACAGCGACTACTACGGCGACGACCTGCCGTTTTGGATGAAAGTTAAGAAAAGTGACGGTCAAGTAACGCCCCAACTTATCGTGCCCTACACCCTAGATTGCAATGACATGCGCTTTGCGTTGCCCCAAGGTTATTCCCACGCCGATCCATTTTTTCAGTACATGAAAGACAGCTTTGACGCGCTCTACAAAGAAGGCGATCCACAAGGACTCAACCGCCCCAAAATGATGAGCATTGGCATGCACTGCAGGCTGTTAGGACGCCCCGGTCGAATCACTGCCATTCAAAGATTTCTAGACCACATCCAAGCCCATGACCATGTCTGGATCTGCCGCCGCCTTGACATTGCGCGCCATTGGAAAAACACTCATCCCTACAGACCATGACCCTCAGCCTTGAACAACTCAATACAGCTTCGTCGCAAGAAGCCATGCATTTGCTTGATGGCTTGTATGAACACTCGCCATGGATTGCCGAAGGTGCTCTGAAGAACCGCCCTTTTGCTTCTTGGGCACACTTGAAACACTGCATGGCGCAGATGCTCAAAGATGCAGGCAGAGACGCTCAAATTGACCTCATCCGCGCCCACCCAGAGCTGGCTGGCAAAGCCATGGTGCGAAAAGAATTGACCGCAGAATCTACCAACGAGCAAAGCAAAGCCGGCCTCACTGAATGCAGCCCTGCTGAATTTGAAAAAATTCAAAATCTCAATGCCGCCTACAAACAAAAATTTGGGTGGCCTTTTATTTTGGCCGTCAGATGACCGCGCGGGCTACGCCTCAACAAGCATCAAATCATGGCCACATTTGAAAGACGACTTAGCGGTCACCCATAATTTGAACTGCAAGAGTGCCTGCGCAACATTCATCGCATTGTTG
>CAXNGF010000250.1:0-3339 GCA_964201905.1 Limnohabitans sp.
ATGTTTTCTTCAATGCCTTGCAGGTCGGCGGCCAATACGGCGCGGCGGGCTTGAATCAACTGCTGCTGCGTGGTCACTTGTTGTTTGATCAAAGGGTCGTTCATGGCGGCTTTCACGTCGGGGTGAAAGTCAATGGCATTCTGGCCCGCTTGCTCTGCAAACAAACGACTTTGCATGACGCGGTAACCCAAATAACGCTGACGCACGGCTTCGTAATTGGCCTTGGCCACAGCACCATCTAAGCGAAGCATTGGCTCGCCCTCTTTGACCTGCTGACCTTCGTGCACCAACACCTCTTTCACAATGCCGCCCGACAAATGCTGCACGGTTTTGCGTTTGGTATCCAAGGTCACGATGCCCTGTGTGGGCACACCTTCGTCCAGTGGCGCCAAGCCGGCCCACAGCAAGAAGCCGCCAAAGCCCAGACCCAACACCCAAAGACCTGTTCTGGCCACCGCAGACGTATCGGATGAAGCGCGAATGCCGCCTGCTTCATCCGTGTTCACCACTTGTGCGTCTTGCGCTGCCGTTTTGGAAGGTTTTGTTAAATTTTGTATGGCCATGACAGTCTCGATTCAGTATGTCAAAAAATATTTAAGTTCAGTTGGAAGCAGGATCAGCGGAATTGGCGGCTGCAGCCATCGCCTCTTCGCGTTGCTTTTGCAAAGCGGCCAACACGCCATCGCGCGGGCCACTGGCTTGCACACCACCTTCATGCAAAATCAAAAGCCGATCGGCCACGCTCACAATGCCAGAGCGGTGGCTAATGAGCACCACCGTTTTGCCTTGTTCTTTCAAACCTTGCACAGCGCGTACCAAAGCGTTTTCGCCTTCGTCGTCCAAGTTGGCGTTGGGCTCATCCAAAACCACCAAGGCAGGCGCACCATAAAGCGCACGGGCCAACCCAACGCGCTGCCGCTGACCACCCGACAACAAACCACCAGCTTCACCCATGGGTGTGTCATAGCCTTTGGGGAATCGCAAAATCATGGCATGCAAACCAGATGCAGTTGCAGCCGCAATCACTTTTTCAGAATCAACACGACCCGCACGCGCAATATTTTCTGCAATAGAGCCATCAAACAATTCAATGTCTTGCGGCAGATAACCAATGTGTGGGCCCAGTTCCATGCGGTTCCAATTGCGCACGGGATGGCCATCCAGCAACACTTCGCCAGAAGAGTGCGGCCAAATACCAAGCAGCACACGCGCAAAGGTAGATTTACCCGAACCGGAAGCACCTAGCACCACCGTCACGGAGCCTTTGGGAAATAGCGCACTCACGCCTTTTAAAATAGGCGTTTCACGACCGGGTGCAGAGGCCACCACTTCTTTCACCACCATGTCACCTTGCGGCACCACATTCATGGGTTTTAAATCACGCGGTGGATGCGCCACCAGCAAATCGCGGAGTCGACCAAAGGCATCGCGTGCACTTAAGAAACTGCTCCACGTACCCACCATCAAATCAATGGGGGCCAAAGCACGCGTGGTTAAAACGTTGGCAGCAATCATGGCGCCCGGCGACAACTCACCTTGAATGACCAACACCGCACCGCCGCCTAGCGCCAACGATTGCTGCGTGTAACGCACAAACTTGCTCCACGCCACCACACGGCCTGACACCGCCTGAGCATTCATACTTTGGCCCACGGCATTGGCATTGCGCGTTGACCAACGGCGGTACAAATTGCCCACCATGCCCATCGACTCGACCACTTCGGCGTTGCGAAACTTGCTTTGCAAATACCCGCTGACTTCTTGCTGCGCTTTGCTGGCCGATGCTTGACTGGGCTTGGTGGCGTTGCCGCCCCACCAGGCCAGCACACTTTGCACGGCGCCAAAAAACAAAGCCATGACACCCAACCATGGATGCAGCATAAACAACACAGCCACATAAATGGGCACCCATGGCGCATCAAAGAAAGCAAAGATGCCGTTGCCCGTTAAAAACTGGCGCAACTCGGTTAAGTCATTGAAAGAGCGTGAGGGGTTGGCAAGGGCAGGATTTAAATAAGCTTCGTAGCTGGCATGAAACAAACGCTTGCTCAGCATCTCGTCCAAACGCACACCAGAACGCACCAACACCCGTGTTCTAGACCACTCCGAAAACGTGAGCACCCCAAAGAAAAACAGCGTAATGAGCGACACCACCAACAAAGTGCCCGTGCTTTGGCTCACCATCACACGGTCGTATATTTGCAGCATGTAAATGGTGGGCACCAACATGAGCAAGTTGGCCACCATGCTGAAAATACCGGCCACCAAAAACTCGCGCCGAAAATCCCACAGCGTGCGTGACAACTCATTGCGATTGAACAGTTCTGGAATTTTCATGATTGCGCTTTCTGCTGAAGTGCTGCCAAAACTTCATCGCGAGGACCGAACGCTTGCTGTGCGCCTTCCCTCATTAAAAGTATCTTGTCGGCCACCCCCAAAATGCTGCTGCGGTGAGTCATCACCACAAACGTGGTGCCCAATTGTTTAAGCGCTGCAATGGCATTGGCCAAAGCCGCATCACCCGCCTCGTCCAAACTCGAGTTGGGTTCGTCCAGCACCACAAACACCGGCTTGCCATACAGCGCACGGGCTAGGCCCACGCGCTGACGCTGCCCACCCGACAACATGGTGCCGTCACGCCCAATGGGGCTGTGATAGCCTTGCGGCATCGACATGATGAGCTCATGCAAACCCACCAAACGGGCAGCCGCCTCCACTTGCACCATGTCCACATCGCCAAAGCGTGCAATGTTTTCGGCCAAGGTGCCATCCAGCAATTCAACGCCTTGCGGCAAATAACCCAGGTAAGGGCCTAGCTCAGCTTTGTCCCATGCGTGCACATCGGCACCATCCAAACGCACCTTGCCGCTAATGGCAGGCCACAAGCCCACCAACAATCGGGCCAAAGTGGTTTTGCCTGAAGCAGAGGGGCCAATGACCGCCAACACCTCGCCGGGCTGAATGCCAAATTGCACGCCCCGCACAATGGGCACTTGCTGGCCAGGCGCGCCAGCCACCAAGGCTTCCACAGTCAAAAATCCTTTAGGCACAGGCAGGGCCATGGCTTCGGGCCTCACAGGTATTTGGGCCAGCAAGGCCTCAAGGCGAGCCCAAGCTGAGCGCACATTCACCACGGCATTCCACTGCGCCACGACTTGGACTAGCGGCGCCAAAACACGGCCACCCAATACCGAGCCAATGATCATCATGCTGCCGCCACCATTCAAAGCATTGCCCAGCAGCAGCCACGCACCCAAGCCCAACAACAGCGAACCCAAGAGTTGCTGAATAAGCTTACTCATAGCCGTCCACAAACCCGCGCCTTCGGAAGCTTGCGCT
>CAXNGF010000251.1:0-3319 GCA_964201905.1 Limnohabitans sp.
GTTCGGTTTTGCGCGACAACCTGAATTCAGCCGAAGAATCGCTGCGCGCTGCTGCTCAATCCTTAGATGCCGCGGAACGACAATTTCAGCGCATTAAATCACTCCAAGCACAAGGCATGGTGTCCGTACAAGGATTGGAAGAGTCAGAAGTTAAACGCAACGCTTCACAAAGTGAGTTTGTGGCCAGCAAAGCTCGTGTGGCTGTGGCCAAGCAGCAACTCGATCGAACGGAGGTTCGTGCGCCTTTTCATGGTGTTGTGAGCGCACGGAAAGCCTCGGCAGGAGACACCGCTCAAATTGGCAAAGAACTGATACAAGTTATTGATCCCAGTAGCATGCGATTTGAAGGCCAAGTTTCTGCAAATCAAATGAGCATCTTGAAGGTGGGTCAACGGGTCAACTTTCGCATCAATGGCGTGGCGCAATCGGGCGACTTACTGGGCAGCCGCGGCACCATCAAACGCATTGACGGCGCAGCCAATCCCGTTACACGACAAGTTTCTGTGATTGTGGAGATCAACGGCAAAGATCGCCCTCCCGTGGTGGGGCTGTTTGCCGAAGGTGTGATTGAAACATCCGTCAAATCCGCTTTGATGGTTTCGGAAAGTAGCCTGCGCAGAGAAGGCGACAAAGTATTTGCGTGGGTATTGGATGGCAACAAAATTGTGAAACGCAATATTCAACTGGGAGACCGTGACACACGCTTGGGTGCATGGGTGGTGAACTCGGGCTTGGTGGCTGGTGACAAAATATTGCGCACAACAAGCAGTTCTTTGAAAGACGGACAGACCTTCACGGTGCGTGCAGACACTGGCGCCAAAGTAGGTCAATAAAAAATGTTTTTGTCCAATTTCAGCGTTAAGAAACCGATTGTCACAATCGTAATTTTGCTCATGCTCATGGCCATAGGGCTTTTGGCATTGACTAAACTCAAGGTCAATCAAATTCCAGATGTCGATTTGCCATTACTGGTCATCGACATCAGCTATCCTGGCGCTTCGCCAGACACGGTTGAACGTGAAGTGCTCAACCGCGTTGAAAAGGCCCTGCAATCGGTCAATGGCATCAAAGATTTGCGCGGCACAGCCAATGAAGGCAGTGCCAACATTCAGGTTTTCTTCGAATTCAAGAAGAACATGGTGGAAGCCACCGATGACGTTCGGAATGCCATCGGCAGGGTCCGCTACAAACTACCCACCGAAATTCGAGAGCCTGTGATACTTCGAATTGACCCCGGCGCGCAACCCATCATGCAATTGGCTTTGTCTTCTTCAAGTCAAAGCCATGCCGAAATATCACGCATTGCAGAAGATCAGCTTGCCGACAAGTTCCGTGGTATTTCAGGCGTTGCACAAGTCAATGTCAACGGCGCACTCAAACGCGAGTTGAGTGTGTTGTTGCATTCTCAAAAACTGCGCGAAGTAAATCTTTCTGTCACAGAAGTGGTGAACGCGCTCAGAACTCAAAATGCTGCTGCGCCAGTTGGAAAAATTCGAGGGGCACTGGAAGATCAAAGCATTCGTTTACTCGGCCGAATTGAAACACCTGCTGAGTTCAATCAGATCGTGATCAAGCGCAGTGGCAATGACCTGATTCGCCTCGGTCAGGTGGCCACGGTATCTGATGGGTTTGCAGAGCTCACCACCATGAGTGTCCGTAACGGCAAGCCCAACGTCGGATTGGCCATCACACGCTCACGAAACGCATCGACTGTCAGCGTTGCCGATGAAATTCGTGTTTTGGTAGCAGAAGTCAGTCGAACACTGCCTGAAGGCACAAAACTCGAAATTACACAAGACGGTGGAGTTGAGGCCAGAAACAGTTTAAAAAATGTAGTAGAAGCGCTAATCTTTGGTGCGGGCCTTACTATTTTTGTGGTCTATGTATTTTTGAATTCTTGGCGATCTACCCTGATCACAGCGCTGTCATTGCCAACCTCCGTGATTACCGCATTCATCGCAGTTTGGTTGTGCGGCTTCACACTTAACTTCATGAGTTTGCTTGGATTGTCCTTGGCCATCGGCGTCCTCATTGATGACGCTATTGTGGTTCGAGAAAATATCGTGCGGCATATGGAGCGCGGCGCTGACAGGCGAACCGCGGCATTGAATGGGACTTCTGAAATTGGCATGGCCGTCGCAGGCACCACGTTCTCTATTGTGGCGGTGTTCATCCCTGTAGGCTTCATGCCAGGGATCTCTGGCGAATGGTTCCGACCTTTTGGCCTTACTGTGGTGGCATCGGTCTTGGTAAGCTTGTTGATTTCATTCACATTGGACCCCATGTTGTCAGCCTACTGGGGCGACCCCCCTGGTGAACACCTCAAGCCAAAAACAGGCATCAGCTTGAAACTTCAACAGTTCAATGCATGGTTTGACCATCAGGCCGATCGCTATGGCAATGTCATTGCCTGGGCTTTGCATCACCGCCGCTGGATGATCGCTTTTGCAGTTGTCAGTTTCTTTGCTGCCATTTTTTTGCAATATCAATTTGGCGGTTCAAGCTTCTTTCCAAAGTCAGATGGCAAAACGCTGGCCAGTGATGTTCGAACCCCTGCCAGTAGCAATCTAGACTATTCACGTATGAAGCTAGAAGCTGCAGCAGTCGTGGCCCGCAGTTTGCCTGAGACCAAGGCCACCAACAGCTATGTCAACCCAGGTGGCGGCCGAATTTATGTAGACATTGGCAAGAGCACCGACCGTCAACGCTCAGCGCAAGCCATTGCTGTTGAATTGCGCAAGCGAACCTCCCAACTGGTGGGCGCAGAGTACACAGTCCTAGACGACTTATCGAACGGCGCTTCAAAGCCAGTGCAGATTAGTTTCAGCGGCACCGACTCTCGCAAACTGTTGGCGATTGCCAGCGAGTTCATGACACAGCTAAGCCAGGTGCCAGGGGCCGTCGACGTGGGCTTGTCACAACAAGACCCACAGAACGAATTGCAAATTGAATTGGACCGCGGATTAGCCAATTCTTTGGGCATTTCAGTCACGGACACATCCAATGCATTGCGCGTCGCTTTTGCTGGCATCGAAGTTGGCGACTGGGTTGATCCCACAGGCGAGTCGCGCGATGTAGCGGTTCGTTTAGCCCCTGAAGACCGCATGAGTGCAGCCAACATTGAGCGCTTGCCCATCACGGTCAGCGGCATGAACACGGTTGTGCCTTTAGCCCAAATTGCCAAGGTCTCAATGGGCAAAGCGCCATCCAAAATTGAACACTCAGATGGCAAGAGAACAATTGGAGTATCTGCCAATGTGCAAGGTCGCTCATCTGGTGAAGTCACTGCAGATGCCTTGAAGATTGCCAAGAACATCAA
>CAXNGF010000252.1:0-3284 GCA_964201905.1 Limnohabitans sp.
CCAAAAATCACCTTCCTGTGTGGCAACCAACACTTTAGGTGCTGTTCTTTCAGAAGGTTCACTGGCTTGTCGTACAGGCAGATTCTTAACTTGAATGGGTGCTGCGATGACATCTGACACAGGCATCTCGGTGGCAGGCATTGCAACGACAGGGGGTAAATACGCGTGCTGGGTTTGCACTGAACTAGATGGCGCTGTCGTTAGAGTTTTTTTTTGAGCCTCAGGCGCGATGGCCTGTTGAACTGGATGAACTTTGGGTTTGAACGCCAGCAACCTGAGCAAGACCATGGTGAGTGCAGCATACTCATCAGGCGCCAAGCCCAAATCTGAGCGGCCATGCAAACACAAACTGTAGAGCAACTGCGTTTCATCGGCGGGCATGGCCTTGGACAATCGCAACATTTCTTGGTGATCAGGATCGTCCGATTCGGCGGCCGCACTTGGTACAGCTTGCAACACAGCCATTCGTTGTAAAACCATGGACATGTCTTCCAAGGCCGAGGCTGCTGACAAGCCGTTCAGTAGCAGGCCTTCAGAAATTCCAACAACCGCAGCACCATCGCCCCGCGCAAGGGCATCAATGAGGCCCATGACATGGCTGCGATCGACACTTCCCAGCATCAAACGCACAGCCGCCTCTTGCAATTGGCCGCTCCCAAATGCAATGGCTTGATCGGCCAGACTCAAGGCATCTCGCATGGATCCTCTGGCAGCTCTGGCCAATAATTTGAGGGCCGTTGGTTCTGCGGGTAAGTTTTCTTGCGCCAAGACCTTTGTGAGGTGTTCAAAAACTGTTTCTGGCGCCATGGGTCGCAAGTTAAATTGCAGGCAACGAGACAAAACAGTCACTGGAACTTTTTGCGGATCGGTGGTGGCCAAAACAAACTTCAAATACTCTGGTGGTTCTTCCAAAGTTTTTAACATGGCATTGAAAGCCGTGTTGGTCAACATGTGAACCTCGTCAATCATGAAAACTTTGAAGCGTCCTTGAACGGGTTTGTAGACCGCCTGTTCTAGCAAGCTTTGAACTTCATCGACACCCCGATTGGAAGCGGCATCGAGCTCTGTGTAGTCGACAAACCGGCCTGAATCAATGTCACGACAGGCCTGGCACACGCCACAAGGCTCGGCAGTGATACCGCCCTGCCCATCGATGCCCTGACAATTTAGTGACTTGGCCAAAATACGAGAGACCGTGGTCTTTCCCACACCCCGCGTGCCCGTGAACAAGTAGGCGTGGTGCAACCTTTGTTGCACCAGGGCATTGGTCAGGGCTTGCACGACGTGCTCCTGCCCCACCATTTCAGTGAAGTTGCGAGGACGGTATTTACGTGCCAGGACGAGATAAGACATGTGGAGATTCTATCGGTGTCTTACAATAGCCCCCGACGGGCCTTCCCGCATGGTAAAGCGGCCAACCGAGTCAGGTGGGGAACCAAGCAGCTCTAACTGCAGAGCCAGTGCCGGGGTCAAGGCTCGTCACCTTTCATTTGTGCGTGCAAAGCTTTAGCAGCTTTCACCCCAGTCGCCATACATGCTGTCAGCAAATAGCCACCCGTTGGTGCCTCCCAATCTAACATTTCTCCTGCGCAAAAAACCCCTGGCAAAGCCTTGGTTTGCAAGCCTAAATCTAGCCCTTCCCACGCCACACCCCCAGCCGTGCTGATAGCCTCGTCCATGGGTCTGGGGCTTGTGAGCTTGATTGGCAAGCCCTTGATGGCCAAGCCCAATTGCGCAGAGTTTTGCAAAATATGGGGCGGCAACAACTCATTCAACAGTGCCATTTTGATGCCCTCTATGCCCAATCTTCCCTTGAGGTGAGAAGACAAGCTGCGAGAACCCCTTGGGTGCGAAACCTCTTGAATCACCCTTTCAAGGGTCCAGTCGGGCATTAAATCCAATTTCATTTCAGCCATCCCATGCGCTTGAATGGCCTTGCGCAGATCTGCTGAGGCGGCATAAATCAAACTGCCTTCCACTCCATAGCTGCTGGCCACAAACTCACCTTGCCGTTGAATGACATGGCCTTTGGCATGGCGCCATTCAATGGCGACCGACTTCAAAGGCTGTCCCGCAAAGCGCGCCAAGAAAAACGGCGTCCAACCATGGCCCTCTCTGCCAGCAACGTGAAAACCGCAATTTGAGGGCATCAAAGGGCTCACAGGAACGCCCGCCGCATGCAGCCAGGGTGCCCAAGCACCGTCAGAGCCCAGCCTGGCCCAACTTCCACCCCCAAGCGCCATGACCACGGCTTGGGCGTTGATTTTGCGCAACTCAAGGTCTGGTGAGGCAAGATGTCGGACTTCGAAACTTAATTCAGTTGTGTGCGCGTTGAGAGTATCTGGGGGCACCGCTTTTAAGCCCGTTAAACGATGACGCATGTGAAACTCAACCGGTGCACCAAGTTTAGGATGCCGCAAACGATGTAGCCAAGCTCGCAACAAAGGGGCTGCTTTCATTTCTTGAGGGAAAACACGCCCGGAGCTACCAACAAAGGTTTCAATGCCCAAAGCCTGAGTCCATGCTCTCAATTGGTCTGGGCCCCAATCACTCAAAATAGGTTCCAACTGCGGGGAGTGTTCGTCATAGCGATTGACAAAGTGCGTTAAGGCTTCTGAGTGCGTCAAGTTCAAGCCACCCCGGCCGGCCAACAAAAACTTTCGACCCACCGAAGGCATGGCATCAAAAAGGTGTACTGAATGACCTAGCTCCGACAATACCTGAGCAGCCATGAGGCCTGCAGGCCCGCCACCAATGACCGCCACCGGCACCGCCATGGGCGTGGAAGAGGGGCTCGCAAGCTTGTCCATGATGTGATAACTGAAAAAGGATGACCCGTTGAATGAGCAGCTTGAAGTGTTTCTGTCAAAATACAGGAAGTTTACAAAGACGATTAAGCTGAAATTTCAATCTCAACAAGGAACAGGCCATGGCCAGCGATTTGATCAAACACACAACCGACGCCACTTTTGACACTGATGTGCTGAAAGCCGACAAGCCAGTCATCGTTGATTTTTGGGCTGAATGGTGCGGCCCTTGCAAGATGATTGCCCCCATTTTGGACGAAGTTGCAACAAGCTACGAAGGTAAGTTGCAAATCACCAAAATGAATGTCGATGAAAACCGCGACATTCCCGCCAAATTTGGCATACGGGGAATACCCACATTGATGGTCTTCAAAGACGGTCAATTGGCCGCTACCAAAGTAGGCGCCATGAGCAAATTGCAGTTAACCGCCTTCATTGACCAACAATTGGCTTAATAGAAAAGCGCCCTTCAAAGGC
>CAXNGF010000253.1:0-3279 GCA_964201905.1 Limnohabitans sp.
GCCTTCTTAGATGGCGACAACAGCTTCACACTTGGACATTTCAGCGCTTTCTTTTCTCAAGACTTGATGCGCGAGTCGTTCATGAACAGCCTGTATGTCGCTGTCATGTCAGCCATTTTTGCAGCGCTGATTGCGGTCCCGTTAGCCTACTTCACGGTTCGGTTTGATTTTAGGGGTGCGCTTCTCATTCAAACTTTGGGGGTGTTGCCACTTATCATGCCGCCCTTTGTGGGTGCGGTGGCACTGCAACTGATTTTTGGGCGCTCTGGCACCTTGAACTTGTTGCTGAACGATGCATTTGGTTTCACGCTGCCCATCATGGAAGGTCTCAATGGGGTCATCTTTGTCGAGGCCATCCATTACTTTCCTTTTATTCTCATGAACCTCACTGTGGCCCTGCGCAATATTGATGGCGCCATGGAAGAGGCCGCCATGAATCTGGGTTGCAAAGGTTGGCGCTTGTTTTGGCGGGTCATTTTTCCATTGGGATTGCCAGGTTTTGTAGCGGGTGCTTCTCTGGTGTTTGTCAAAGTGTTTGATGACTTGGGCACGCCATTGGTCATGGGTCAGACCAACATGCTTGCACCTCAAGCCTATTTGCGCATCACACAAGTGGGGCTAGAAGACCCCATGGGCTATGTCATCAGTGTGCTCATGATTGTGTTTTCGATTGGTGCCATGGTCATCTCAGCCCGTGCACTTAAAGGACGTGATTTTTCTACCTTGCAAAAAGGCGGCGCCAGCATTCAACGCCGCCAACTATCCCTGCTAGAGAGTGCGTTGGCTTATTTTTGGATTGGTGTGATTCTGCTGATTACCTTGTCTCCCCATTTGGGCGTGTTGTTATTGTCGTTCGCAAAAATCTGGAGCTTTTCGCCATTGCCCGACGCCTATACGCTTGAACATTACGCCACTGTGTTTCAGGATGCCAGCGGCATGATTCAGAACACTTTGATCTACTGCGGTCTGGCCGCAGGCTTGGATGTTTTATTGGGCGTCACGATTGCCTATTTGATCTTGCGCACCAAATTACCCGCACGGCAATGGCTTGATTGGATAGCTACTGCATCCTTGGCAGTGCCTGGCATCGTTTTAGCCATTGGTTTCTTGCGCGTGTTCAAAGGAGTTATGGTGCCAGGCACCGATGTTTTGCTAACAGGTACTTGGGTAGCCATTATGTTGGCCTATGCCGTGCGTCGCTTGCCTTATGCATTGCGCAGCTGCATGGCTGCGCTGCAGCAAGTTCATATCTCGCTAGAAGAAGCGGCCGAAAGTGTGGGGGCCAACAAAATAAGTAGTATTCGAAGGGTGCTAGTGCCCCTTATGACGGGCGGCATCTTAGCGGGCTTTGTCACAAGTTTCATTACAGCCGCGGTAGAACTGTCGGCGACGATCATGCTGGTATCGGCCGATTCACATGCGCCTATGAGTTATGGTATTTATTTGTACATGCAAAGTGTGGCCGGTCGTGGGCCTGGCGCGGCTCTCGGAGTATTGGCCATCTTGGTGGTGGCTATTGGAACTTATTTGTCACATCGGGTGGTTGAACGAACAGCAAGTCGCTTAGCCCCTAGCAAAGAGCATTCATCATGAAAAAAGTCAGCGTTCAATGTCGCAACATCCGTTTGGCTTACGGCAGCACTGAAGTGCTTAAAAACGTTAATTTGGACATTGAACCTGGAGAATTCTTTGCGCTGCTTGGTCCTTCCGGCTCTGGCAAAAGCTCACTGTTGAGACTAATTGCTGGATTCAACAAACACCAATATGGCGAATTGTGGGTTGATGGCCGCGATATTGGGCAGCAAGCACCATGGGACCGCAACATTGGCATGGTGTTTCAAAGCTATGCCTTGTGGCCGCACCTGTCGGTATGGGACAACGTAGCTTTTGGTTTGGTTGAACGTAAAGTGGACAAAACCACTCTGCAAAGCAAAGTTGCGGCCGCCCTCGAGTTGGTTGGTTTGTCGTCCTTTGGTGAACGCAAACCCAATCAACTTTCTGGTGGACAACAGCAGCGTGTTGCCTTAGCTCGCACCATTGTGATTGAACCTCAGGTTTTGCTGTTAGACGAGCCGTTGTCCAACCTTGACAAAACTTTGCGCGTGCAAATGCGTCAAGAACTGTTGGCTTTGCAGCGTCGCTTAGGCATCACCACCATCTTTGTAACACATGACCAAGAGGAGGCTATGACTACCGCCGATCGGATGGCCGTGTTAGACCAAGGCGTGGTACAGCAAGTTGGCACACCCGCCGAGCTCTACGATGAGCCTGTCAATGCATTTGTGGCTAGCTTTGTAGGCACCATGAACATGCTGACAGCCAAAGTGCGCGGCCAAAACGCAGGCAACTTGTTGCTTGATGTCACAGGCGTTGGCGAGATGACAATTCCAGTTAAACAGACCGCCTCGCCGGTTTATGTCAAAGGCCAACAGGTTCAACTTAGCTTTAGGCCGCACACTGTGACCGTAGAAAAAAAGTCAACTCCTGATGATGAGCACACCATTGGCATGCAAGGCACAGTAGAAGCAAGCGAATTCATGGGTGAATTGACCCGTTATCGTGTACGGGTAGGAACGCAGTCTCTTTCTGTTGACCAAACTCATTACGCCGGCATGTCCAAATTGCCAATTGGCACCTCTTTGAATTTAAGAGTGGCACTTTCGCAAATCAGACTTTTTGCAGACTGACCATTAGAATTTTCAAGTATTTATAAACACGAAACAACTGAACTTACAAGCCGTCATGATTGATCTTGAGGGCGGCTTAAAAACAGCCAAGCTCAGCGGAGCAGTTCAGCGCGTACCTTTTATCACACGCCTAGCAAGGCCAGCTTTATTGAATTACCCGTCGTTGAATTTGCTAATCACTAAACTGATATTTGAAGACCTTACTTATGGTTTCGACTAATTTTCTAGACACCTTCAAAACGAAATTCTATTGAGTTGAAATTGTGCTTAGCTATCGACTCAGATATGATTTTTATTTCATTGCTCTTGAAGAATTGCGCCATAAGCGTTGGTTTCGGCCTGTGAATCGGCATCTACTTCAATAACTACCTTCTCCAAGGACAATCCATTTAATGTGCTTGGCGGCAAGCATTCATCGGTTACAGGGATGTTGCCATGGCCGCAGGTCAAGCCGCCGGTCATGCCAAAAATTAACCATGTGCGTTTAACCTGTGCCGACCCTGCATGTGAGCCATTGGCCCATAAATCAAATTGGCCAGATCGTTCACCGGTGCGTACAAATGTCACCTCCAATAGCGCGTCGCCCAATGGC
>CAXNGF010000254.1:0-3278 GCA_964201905.1 Limnohabitans sp.
GATGAGACCGAAAGTTTCGTCAATTTCTTTCAATTTGTACGCAGCCCTCGCCCGATAGCCCTCCTTTTTGGCCAACTTGACATAGGGGTCATTGACGTGATCGTTCAACCACGACTTATTGACTTTTTTACTTTTAGTTTTTACTTTCATGATCTTCCGTTCAAGCAGGGATAATAGCGCTATGCCCCAAATTCAATTGACTCCCGCCCAACGCAAGGTTCACAGAGCCGAAGCGCACCACCTTGACCCCGTTGTCATGGTTGGCAACGATGGCCTCACGCCCGCCGTTGTCAAAGAAACAGACGCAGCCCTTAAAGCTCACGGCCTGATCAAAATTCGTGTTCTGGGTGACGACCGCGTTGCCCGCGAAGCCATGTACAACCAACTGGCCGAAGACCTAAGCGCTGCGCCCATTCAACACATCGGCAAATTGCTGGTGCTTTGGCGCCCTGTGCCTGAAAAGGAAAAAACCGTTTCGGAAGATCGCATGGCCGGACCCCGCGATTTTAAGGTCTTGAAGTACAGCAGCCGTGGCGGTCAACGTCCTGAGGTTAAAACATTGCGTGTACTAGGCAACCAACGCCTGACATCGGGCGGCCAAGTCAAGCGCGCCAAAGTGAAACAAAAGTCCATCAAAAAACGCAATCAAGCCTAATTGATGACTGTGAGCATGCAGCCTACTCAACGTCATATCATTTGCATGAAATGGGGCACCAAGTATGGCCCCGAGTATGTCAACCGTTTGTATGCCATGGTGCGCAGACACCTCCAAGGCAACTTCAACATGGTCTGTTTGACCGATGACAGCACCGGCATTCGCAGCGAAGTTCAATGCTTGCCTATTCCTGCCTTGGATTTACCGGCAGGCATTCCTGAACGTGGTTGGACCAAACTCGCCTCGTTCACTCAAGACCTGCATGGCTTGCGGGGCACCGCCTTGTTCTTGGATGTTGACGTGGTCATTGTGGGCAGCCTCGATGGCTTCTTTGAAGTACCTGGCGATTTCTTGATCATTCATGACTACAAACGTCCCTGGCGAATCACAGGTAATTCTTCTGTGTACCGTTATGAACTGGGTGCGCATCCCGATGTGCTTGAATACTTTCGTCACAACTTTGACAGTATTCGAAAGCAATTTAGAAACGAACAGGCCTACCTTTCAGACTTTTTGCACCGCCAAGGCAAATTGGCTTATTGGCATTCGTCGTGGTGCCCCAGCTTCAAGTACCACAGCATTCCTAGTTGGCCCACCAACTATTGGACAGCGCCGCAAATTCCAAAAGATGCACGCATCGTGATCTTTCATGGTGAGTGCAACCCACCCGATGCGCTGGCTGGCAAACGCAATCGAAGATTCAGATTCATCAAGCCTGCACTTTGGGTGGCTGAGCACTGGAAAGAATAATTCACAACATGCATGAACCGCGAGGCGCATGTGACAAGAAAAAAAGGCGTTCAACAGAACGCCTTTTTTATTGGAACTTCAGAGCGAGTTAGATGTAAGACACCGCCACGATTTCGTAGCGCTTCTCTCCACCCGGAGCCTGGACCACAGCCACATCGCCCTCCTCTTTGCCAATAAGCGCGCGTGCAATGGGGCTGCTGATATTGACCAAACCCAACTTGAGATCGGCTTCGTCTTCACCCACAATTTGATACTTGACCACATCGCCCGAGCTTTCCTCTTCCAACTCCACGGTGGCACCAAAGACCACTCGACCACCGGCATCGACAGAAGCAGGATCGATGATTTGAGCCGCCGAAAGTTTACCTTCGACTTCTTGAATGCGGCCTTCTACAAAACCTTGACGGTCTTTGGCTGCGTCGTACTCTGCGTTTTCACTCAAGTCGCCTTGAGCCCGAGCTTCTGCAATGGCGTTGATGACCCAAGGACGCTCAACGGTTTTCAATTGATGAAGTTCGGCTTTGAGCTTTTCAGCGCCGCGAAGGGTAATTGGAATAGTTGCCACTTAGATGTCTCCGAGTTTTTTTAGGCGGCCAACATGGCGTGCATTTCTTGAACAGAAATGACATCCAGATTGTCGATGTACTTCATGCCTTCAACCGCCGCTTCTGCGCCGGCAATTGTAGTGAAAGTGGTGACACGTGCCAAGAGCGCAGAGGTTCTAATGACGCGGGAGTCAGCAATGGCATTGCGTCGCTCTTCCACGGTGTTAATCACCAAGACAATCTCTTTGCTCTTGATCATGTCAACAATGTGCGGGCGTCCCTCTGTGACTTTGTTGACGGCCTGAACCGCTACGCCTTCTGCCGCAATGGCAGCAGCCGTGCCTTTGGTGGCGAAAATTTCAAAACCCAATGCAACCAGATCGCGCGCAACTTTCACAGCGCGCGGCTTGTCGCCGTTTTTCACTGTAAGAAATACCTTGCCTTCGCGAGGCAACTTGGTGCCAGCGCCCATTTGGCTCTTCACGAAAGCTTCGCCAAATGTTTTGCCCACACCCATCACTTCACCCGTGGACTTCATTTCTGGGCCCAAGATGGTGTCAACCCCAGGGAATTTCACAAACGGGAACACCGCTTCTTTGACGCTGTAGTAAGGCGGCGTGACTTCTTGAGTAATGCCCTGAGAGGCCAAGCTTTGGCCGGCCATGCAACGCGCAGCCACTTTGGCCAATTGAATGCCAGTGGCCTTAGAAACAAAAGGCACCGTGCGTGAAGCGCGGGGGTTCACTTCCAATACATAAATGACATCTTCGCCGTCTACGTGTTGAATGGCGAACTGCACGTTCATTAAACCCACCACACTCAAGGCGCAAGCCTTGGCGGCAGATTGTCGCTTCAGTTCGTTCACGGTTTCAACACTCAAACTGTAAGGCGGTAATGAGCAAGCGGAGTCGCCACTGTGCACTCCGGCTTGTTCAATGTGTTCCATCACGCCACCGATAAAGGTCTTGCCTTCTGGGTCTCGCAGGCAATCAACGTCGCACTCAATGGCATCATTTAAAAAGCGATCTAACAAGACGGGCGAGTCGTTGCTGACCTTGACCGCTTCGCGCATGTAACGTTCGAGGTCGCGTTGCTCATGGACAATTTCCATGGCGCGACCACCCAAAACGTAGCTGGGGCGGACCACCAATGGATAACCCAAGGCAGCGGCTTTTTCCAAAGCTTCGGGTTCAGTGCGGGCTGTGGCATTGGGCGGCTGACGCAAGCCTAATTCGTGCAACAATTTTTGGAAACGCTCGCGGTCTTCTGCCGCGTCAATCATGTCGGGGCTGGTACCAATGATGGGCACGCCAGCGGCTTCTAAACCC
>CAXNGF010000255.1:0-3219 GCA_964201905.1 Limnohabitans sp.
CGCAAGGGCCAAGTCCATGCAGGGCTTTGACGGCAACATTGGCAAATATGTGAGCTTGGCCTATCTGGAAGCCGAGAAAGTCGCGTTCTAAAAGCGAAAAATACGCACCGTGCTGGACGTGTGCGGATTTAGGTTGACCAACGCACGAGCCAAGCGCATCAAGGTGCTCTATTTGTTTGCCGCATCGCCCGACTCAATAAAAGCCCGGGTATTAAACCAACAAGCACCAAAGCCAAACTGGGCAGGGCAGCCTCTCCCAGTCTTTCGTCTCTGGCCAGTTGAAAAGCCACCACAGCCAAGGTATCTGTATTGAATGGCCGTAGCACCAAGGTGGCAGGTAGCTCTTTCATGACATCGACAAACACCAACAAGGCTGCAGCAAAAACAGAGCGCTTGAGCAGGGGCGCGTGAACGCGGCTCAGTAAGGCCAAGCCCGTAACGCCCATTGTTCGGGCTGAATCATCCAGGCTAAAAGGAATTCGGGCGTAGCCGCTTTGAATTGATTGCAGTGCCACCGCGCAAAATCTGACCATGTAAGCCCAAATAAGTCCCAGTATGGAAGCCGTTATCCAGAATCCTACAGGCGATTCTGGCCACTGCTTTTGAATCCAAGTGACGGGTAGAAGCAGACCAACCACCACCACGGCGCCCGGAATGGCGTAGCCCAAGCCCACTAATTGAGAAATAAAGCGTGCAAAAAAGTCTGCCTTATTGCGCAAACTGAATGCAATGAGCATTGAAAAACCAACGGCCAGTAGCGCCGTGATGCCGCCTAACCGCAGGCTGTTGTAAGACCATTCCAAAAACCGTTGCCATGGAATGATTGTGTCTGACATGAGCAAGGGTTTGAGCATGAGCAGGATGGGCAACACAAACCCCAAAAAAACCAGCAAGCCACACCAAGTGGTCAGAGCCAGGCCTGAAGCTTGGCTGAGTTGGGCAGCTTGTGCTTCCCGAGAGTGTGCAGCGTTGGTGTTGCTGGAGGTAAATCGCATTCGTGCTTGAGCTTGCTTTTCGAGCTGCAGCAAAATGAGCACTAAGCCCAATAAAAGTGTGGCCAACTGCGCGGCGGCAATGCGGTTGTCCATGATAAGCCAAGCTTTGTAAACACCCGCTGTGAAAGTTTGAATGCCAAAATAACTGGACACACCAAAGTCAGCTAGTGTTTCCATGAGCGCCAGTGCTACACCAGCCGCAACGGCAGGCCTGGCCAAGGGCAAGGCGACTTCGGAAATGCGTCTGAAAAGTGGAGCGCCAAGCAAGCGAGCGGCTTCCATGAGATGAGATGCACGTTCGCTCAATGCAGTTCTTGCCAATAAATAGACATAAGGATAAAGTGTGAGAGAGAACACAAAGATGGCACCACCTAGGCTTCTGATCTCGGGAAAAACGCGACCCTCTAAAGACCATGTCGAACGAATGAAAGTTTGAAGCAAACCGCTGAACTGGAAAAAGTCGGTGTAGGCATAAGCCACCACGTAAGCGGGCATGGCCATGGGCAACAAGAGAGCCCATTCAAAAAATGAGTGGCCAGGAAACTTAAACAGAGTGACAGCCGTAGCCGTGCTCAAGCCCAACACCGTGACCCCCACAGCAACGCCTGAACACAACAGCAGCGTTGTGAGCAAATAATCAGGGGGAACAGTTTGAGCCAACTCCCCTAAAACCTGAGCAGACAAGGCATTCCATTCAAGCCATGAACTGATCAAAGCCAAGATGGGCAAACTGATCAAAAGGGCTGTGAATATAAAAACAACCGAACGGATTCGGAAAGCATGCATCAGTTAGAAAATTGAATTGAGATTGAAAGGGGGAAGGGCATAACTGCCCGCATTAACTTTACGCATTGTAGAAGCCCCATCTATCTTTAAAACAGAGGGCATTATTCAGTCCTTACAATTGAGGGCATGTTTCTCACAGTCTCCCATGTCGATGTTTGTTACCCCGGTCACGCCAAGCCCGCGGTGAATGGTGTGTCTTTGCAGTTGCAGGCGGGCCAAATTGGGGTGCTTATCGGCCCCTCAGGCTGCGGCAAAACCAGTTTGCTCAGAGCCATTGCGGGCTTAGAGCCTGTGGCAGCTGGCACCGTTCAGTTGTCCGATCGGGTGGTTAGTCAGCCTGGTTTGATGGCACCACCAGAAAAACGGCGCATGGGCATGGTATTTCAAGATTACGCACTTTTTCCGCACCTGTCGGTGGCTGGCAACATTGCATTTGGCCTTCACGGACAAACTGCTTTAAGTAAAACCCAACGCATTGCAGAGGTGCTTCAATTGGTAGGCTTAGAGGCTGAAAAAGATCGATTCCCGCATGAACTCTCAGGCGGGCAGCAGCAACGTGTGGCTCTGGCCAGGGCATTGGCCCCCAAACCCGACTTGCTGCTTTTGGATGAGCCTTTTTCCAACCTTGATGTTGATTTGCGCGAGCGATTGGCTTTAGAAATTCGCACTATTTTAAAGGCCGCCAAGGCCACAGCGCTGTTTGTCACGCATGACCAAATGGAGGCTTTTGCCATTGGTGATGTCATCGGTGTCATTCAAGAAGGCCACCTACACCAATGGGCCGATGCCTATCACCTTTACCACCGTCCTGCGACAAGGTTCGTAGCTGAGTTCATTGGGCATGGCGTTTTCATTCCAGGCGTTCGTTCACAAAGCAATGGACACCTTCACGTCCAAACAGTTTTGGGTGAATTAACTGATCCGAACGAAGAATTGCAACCTGAGGATCAGGGCGCCAAAGAATGTGATGTCTTGCTGCGCGCGGATGACATTGTTCACGACGACGAAGCATTGGTGAAAGCTGAAATTTTGAGAAAGTCATTCCGAGGCTCAGAGTTTTTGTACACCTTGCGATTGCGCACAGGCGAAACTGTCATGGCTCATGTGCCAAGTCACCACGATCACACAATTGGCGAATGGATTGGAATTCGCGCTGAGGTTGATCATGTAGTGACCTTTGAGCGATAAATCTCACAAAAGCAGTTTGAGGTTCCTTGTTTTGGCCGTATATGCAAATGCGAATCATTCTTGTTTGATGTAGAATCCTTCTATTCTGCTAAACAAACAAGAAAAAATGAATTCTAAATTATTCAATAATGTGGTGCTGTGTATTCTGGCAGCAGCCTGCATTGCGCCACCATTGGCATTTGCCCAACCGGCCGATGGGGCCTTTATCAACATCTACTCCGCGCGCCATTACCCAACCGATGAAGTCCTT
>CAXNGF010000256.1:0-3216 GCA_964201905.1 Limnohabitans sp.
CAAAGTCCGCACGTTCTAAATTCCTGAAGGTTGAAACATGACTAAACGTACTTTTGAAATCTACCGCTACGATCCAGACAAGGATGCCAAGCCTTACATTCAAAGCATTGAGGTAGAACTGGATGGCCATGAGCGCATGTTGCTTGATGCACTCATGAAATTGAAAAAAGTGGACCCCACTTTGACATTCCGCCGCTCATGCCGTGAAGGTGTTTGTGGCTCTGATGCCATGAACATCAATGGCAAGAATGGCTTGGCTTGCCTGACCAACATGCTCACCTTGCCAGGCAAAATTGTTTTGAAGCCACTACCCGGCCTACCTGTTGTGCGTGACTTGATTGTCGACATGACGCAGTTTTTTAAACAATACAACTCGATCAAGCCCTACTTGATCAACGACACCATTCCGCCCGAAAAAGAGCGTCTGCAAAGCCCTGAAGAGCGTGAAGAATTGGATGGTTTGTACGAGTGCATTTTGTGCGCCAGTTGCTCAACCAGCTGCCCTAGCTTCTGGTGGAATCCGGACAAGTTTGTCGGCCCTGCAGGCCTACTCCAAGCCTACCGATTCATCGCTGACAGCCGCGACCATGGCACAGCCGAGCGTTTAGACAATTTGGAAGACCCCTATCGCTTGTTTCGATGCCATACCATCATGAACTGTGTTGACGTGTGCCCTAAGAACCTCAACCCGACCAAAGCGATTGGCAAGATCAAAGAGATGATGGTGCGCCGCGCCGTCTAGCCCAAGCTCATGCAAAGAGGCCAGCACGATGGGAGATGAATTGCTTGATGGGTTAGATCGCCACACCCTATTGGGTGAGCGTGCTCTTAGCAAACTGCGTTGGCGTTGCCGACGCGGCTTGCTGGACAACGATCTTTTCATTGAGCGGTTTTTCAATCGTTACGCACCTCAAATGACTGTGGGGCAAGCCCGAGGTCTGTATGTTTTGATGGACTTGTCTGACAACGATCTGATGGATTTGTTGATGAAGCGTAAGCCGCTCGGAGCAGACATTGAATCTGAAGAAGTTTGTGAAGTGCTGAGCCTGCTCATGGCATGATTTAGACCGCCCAAAGAACGCTCGCCACTTAATTTGAATTAACCGAAATTGACCGATTAACAGAGGAAATAAAATCATGAAACTTGCCGACAACAAAGCAACCCTGTCGTTCACAAACGGCGCACCCAGCATTGAAATGCCGATCTACAGCGGCAATATTGGTCCCGATGTGATCGATATTCGCAAGTTGTACGGACAAAGCGGCATGTTCACTTATGACCCAGGTTTCTTATCTACTGCTTCTTGCCAATCTGCTATTACCTTCATTGATGGCGACAAAGGTGAGTTGCTCTATCGCGGTTATCCCATTGAGCAATTGGCCAACAACGGCGACTTTTTGGATACCTGCTACCTGCTGCTCAAAGGTGATCTGCCAGATAACAAACAAAGCGCAGACTTTCACAAGTTGGTGAACAACCACACCATGGTGAATGAGCAAATGCAATTCTTCTTGCGTGGCTTCCGCCGTGATGCGCACCCAATGGCCGTCTTGACCGGCTTAGTGGGCGCTCTGTCTGCTTTCTATCACGACAGCACCGACATCACCAATCCTGAGCACCGCGAAATTTCGGCCATTCGCTTGATTGCTAAATTACCAACCTTGGTAGCCATGTCCTACAAATACGGCATCGGCCAGCCCTTCATGTACCCCCAAAATAGCCTGTCCTACTCTGGCAATTTCTTGCGCATGATGTTTGGCGTGCCATGTGAAGACTATGTGGTAAACCCAGTCCTTGAACGCGCCCTCGATCGCATTTTTATCTTGCATGCAGACCACGAGCAAAACGCGTCCACATCTACTGTGCGTTTGTGCGGCTCCTCTGGCACCAACCCCTTCGCTGCCATTGCTGCTGGCGTGGCATGCCTATGGGGCCCCGCTCATGGCGGCGCGAACGAAGCTTGCTTAAATATGCTTGACGACATTCAAAGGATGGGCGGCATTGCCAAAGTCGGCGAGTTCATGGAGCAAGTCAAGGACAAGAATTCTGGCGTCAAGCTCATGGGTTTTGGTCACCGTGTTTACAAAAACTACGACCCCCGCGCCAAGCTCATGCAAGAAACTTGCAATGAAGTTTTGGCCGAACTTGGCTTGGAAAACGACCCCATGTTCAAATTGGCCAAGCAAGTTGAAAAAATCGCCTTGGAAGACGACTACTTTGTGTCTCGCAAGTTGTACCCCAACGTCGACTTCTACTCTGGCATCGTGCAACGCGCTATTGGCATTCCAGTGAACTTGTTCACCGGTGTGTTTGCCTTGGCCCGGACCGTTGGCTGGATTGCACAACTGAATGAAATGATCGGCGATCCCGAATACAAAATCGGTCGTCCCCGTCAGCTGTTTACGGGCTCACCCCGCCGTAACGTACCAGGCGCAAATTAAGCTTTGCCCCTTGCCTAAAAGCCCGCGTGATCCGCGGGCTTTTTTTCATCCATTTTCTTTGTTGAGCTGTTGAATTTCTAAGTTTTCAGTGCCAACAGAACTTCATCCAACATTTTCTTGGCATCGCCAAACAACATGCGGTTGTTGTCTTTGTAGAAAAGTGGGTTGTCAACACCTGCGTAACCACTGGCCATTGACCGTTTCATGACGATGCTTGTGCGCGCCTTCCAAACTTCAAGCACAGGCATACCAGCAATAGGGCTTGTAGGATCGTCTTGAGCGGCTGGGTTCACAATGTCGTTGGCACCAATCACGATGGCCACGTCGGTGTCTGGAAAGTCTTCGTTCAACTCATCCATTTCCATCACGATGTCGTAAGGCACCCTGGCCTCAGCCAACAACACGTTCATGTGGCCAGGCATCCGTCCCGCCACAGGGTGGATACCAAAGCGCACGTTCACGCCTTTATCGCGCAAGGTACGGGTAATCTCAAAAACGGTGTGCTGTGCCTGTGCCACGGCCATGCCATAGCCAGGCACAATGATCACGTTCTTGGCATCATGCAACAGCTCCGCAGTCTCGGCAGCCAAGATGGGGCTCACCTCACCGACCGGCTCGGCAGTTACACCGCCAGCAGGCTTAGGCGCTGCAGCCGTGGTACCAAAGCCACCGGCAATCACACTGATGAAACTGCGGTTCATGGCGTTGCACATGATGTAAGACAAAATGGCACCGCTTGAACCCACCAAAGCGCCCACCACGATCAACAAATCG
>CAXNGF010000257.1:0-3200 GCA_964201905.1 Limnohabitans sp.
CTTTGGCACGTGGGACACCGGGCAACCCATGCGGGGCTTGCCGCGCACCAAAGGCAACTTGTCAGTTTTAAGTTTGGCCAACTTGGCCAAGACCTTGTCAGACAATTGGTCTGGGCCGATGTCAGAGACCACGCCGCTTAAGTCACGCAGCTTGCCTGCAGCATCAATGAGGCCTGGTTTTTCTTTGCCGGGTTGGCCATAACGCACGAGTTTCATGGGAACTTCCTTGGATAAAAAATGAGGTAAAGCTTGAACTGAGATGGCGAGATTGTGATCGAAAACAACTCAATAGGTTGAACGGCCACCCGACAAATCAAACACAGCCCCAGTTGAGAATGAGCAATCTTCTGTCAAAAGCCAAGTGACCATGGCCGCCACTTCTTCTGTCGTACCAAAACGGCCCATGGGAATTTTAGACAACATGAACTGAATGTGCTCAGGCGTCATTTGATCGAAGATGGCGGTTTTCACGGCAGCCGGCGTGACGCAATTGACACGCACATTGCTGCTGGCCAACTCTTTGCCCAGCGACTTGGTGATGGCCATGACCGCCGCCTTGCTGGCACTGTAAGCGCTGGCATTGGGGTTGCCATCTTTACCGGCCACGGAGGCAATGTTGACAATGCGCCCAGCAGGCCTTTCCTTTAAATGTGGCGTCCATTCGCGGCAGCAATAAAACACACCATTGATGTTCACATCCATGACTTGTTGCCATGCATCGATGGGGTAGTTTGCCACCGGCGTAACAGGTCCAGTAATACCTGCGGAGTTGACCACCGCATCGACAGGTCCGATTTTCAAAGTCGCCTGTGTGGCAGCTGCCACTGAAGCATGTTGCGACACATCGACTTGCACGCTGTGCACGAAGCCAGGGTGCTTCAGATTGGCAACGGCTTTGGCCATGCCGGCCTCGTCGCGATCCCATAAGGTGACGCTGCCGCCCGAGGCCAACACACGTTCTGCAATGGCATAGCCCAAGCCTGTTGCACCACCGGTGATGACCGCATGGCGGCCTTTCATGTCATATTGATTCATAAGTTTTTAGAGTAAGTTGCAAGATGTAAAAAGTGAGTTTTTAGTTTCAAAATTATTTTTATAAATGATCAAATGGTCATGCCACCATCCACCATGTAGGCGTTGCCTGTTGCAAAAATGGCTTCGTCTGAGGCCAAGAAAACAATGATGGGGGCAATTTCATGGGCTTGCGCCAAGCGCCCCATGGGTTGACGGGCTATGAAGTTTTTACGCGCCTGAACAGGATCGGTTTCTGCATTGATGCGCTCATGCAAAGAGGGTGTTTCAACCGTGCCCGGACAAATGGCGTTGCATCGAATGCCTTTGGTGACATAGTCGGCGGCCACGCTTTTGGTCAGGCCAATGACAGCGGCTTTGGACGCGCCATAAATGAACCTGTTTGGCAAGCCTCGCACGCTAGAGCACACGCTGGCCATGTTGATGATGCTGCCGCCACCTTGCTCTAGCATTTTAGGCAACACGGCTTGAATCATCCAAAATTGTGCGCGCGCATTGAGACTGAATGCAAAGTCCCAGTCCTTGTCAGTGGCTTGCAAAATGGTACCACTGTGAACCACGCCAGCGCAATTGAAAAGTGCGTCAATGCGGGGAATGAGGGCCACTTGCTTGTGAATGTCGTCTTTGTTCATGACATCGAGCACTGCGGTGTGAACATTGGCAACGCCTGAATAGCTTTTGAGCAATTCAGGGTTGACATCGGTGGCCCAAACTGTGGCGCCCTCTGCCGCCATGGCCATGACAGCAGCGTGGCCGATGCCTTGGCCGGCAGCTGTTACCAAAATGATTTTGTTTTTAAGTCGCATGGTTGATCTCCAAATAAATTTTTAGTCGTGTTTGAACGGCATCCCAATTCCAATCAATGCCTCAACAATTTGTAGCCAATGGTGTAGGCGCAGCCACAGACTTGGATGCCATCGCCGCAAACCAAGGTAAGCAAAATGGTTTCTGGGGTGACAGAAGTCATGTTGGGGGAAAAATTGATTAAGTAGAGTTCGGGTTTGTGCGTATCAAAACAGTCTTGACCCTCACTCCGGTTCCATGTGAAGATTGTGCAACTGGTCTGACCAATTGTCCAATTCACGTATTCCCTGACTTCTGCATCTCGCCTTCAACTCAACGCCATATTCTTCAGAACCAAGCTGCTTTCATGTCAGATAGGCCCGTCGAACCTCAAAGGCTTTACCGCCAAATTGCCAAACAAATCCAGACGCTCATTTCGTCTGGCGAGTTTGCTGTGGGTTCACGCTTGCCTGCAGAACGCGACTTGGCAACCCAACTGAGCGTCAGCCGTCCTTCGGTGCGAGAGGCCCTTATTGCAATGGAAGTCGAGGGCATCATTGAGGTGCGCACAGGTTCTGGTATTTACGTGAAATCACTTGGCAAACGTGGCAATGCAAAGACCAGCGCCGACAAAACGACGCTTGAATGGGGACCGCTTGAGGTCATGCGGGCGCGGTATTTGATTGAAGCCGAAATGGCGGCCTTGGCTGCAAAAAACGCCACGGCCAATGACCTGAAAGCAATGAAGTTGGCACTCAAAGGCATGCAAAAAGAAGCTACGGCGGGGCGTGTGCCACGCGACAGTGACAATGCGTTTCACATGGCAATTGCCAATGCATGCGCCAACAGTGTCATGCTCGATACGCTAGACCGGTACCTGCAAGCAAGAACTGGCCACTTGTTTGAACGCTTAGGTGATTATTTTGAATCACCCGCGGCATGGGCGGCTGCCATTTTGGAGCACCAAGAAGTGATTCAAGCCATTGAAACGAGAAATCCGCAACATGCCCGCAAAGCCATGCAAAAACATTTGCGACAAGCCCACAAAATATTCAGCGCTAGCTGGCGAAGCGCACCTTCCCGTTCTTAGTTTTTCGCCAGCAACTCAAAATTTCATCTAACCACAAGGAGATAACATGACCACCAAACGAAACGCATTGAAATCGCTCGCTAGCGCCAGCGTCATTGCTCTGGGCCTATTAGGCGCCATGGGCAGCGGCGTTGCGCAAGCGCAAACCAAATTGAAATGGGCGCACGTTTACGAATCTTCTGAGCCCTTTCACACCTCTTCGGTGTGGGCCGCAGAAGAATTCAAAAAACGCACCAACGGTAAGTTTGAAATACTAGTCTTCCCAGCCTCAAGTCTGGGCAAAGAAAGCGACATC
>CAXNGF010000258.1:0-3185 GCA_964201905.1 Limnohabitans sp.
TTGAAAGGCACGTGCACGATCTTCACCTTGGCCAGCAAGTTGAACATTTCTCCTGCCAAGTGTTGCGAGTTCCCCACACCTGGCGAGGCATAGTTCAACTTGTTCGGTTGCGCCTGTGCCAGCGCAATCAGCTCCTTCACATGGTGAACAGGCAAGGCGGGGTTGACAACCAAGCCCAAGGCCCCCATCACAGCCGGCGCTACAGGCGCAAGATCTCGGCCCATGTTGAACGGCAATTTGGCGCGCAATGCCGGCAGCAAAGTGTCAGCGGCCGAGATCATGATCAGCGTGTCACCACTCGGTTGCGCGCGCGCCACGCGTTCCAGCGCTATCGCGCCCGTTGCCCCGGGCAGGTTCACCACCACAACGGGCTGAGCCAACTCCTTTGAGAGCAGATTGGCGACCAAGCGCGCCACGTAGTCTGTGCCGCCGCCTGCTGGATAACCCACAAAAAGGCGCAGCGGCTTGTCCGGCCATCCCTGAGAATAAGCGCCGCCAGAAAATGCACAAGTCAGGAGCGCCAACGATTGGCGCCGATTGAACGTGGGGATTTTAACTTTTGTGTTCATCCATAGATGATACCGAAATAGGCGGGATGGAGGCACATGCCTTGCTTGCCCTGCAATGCAGGGCATGTTGAAAGCCCATAGCATTCGCTGAAAGTCTTCTTCCAATTAACCCTCATGAACATTCAGCTCTTGCCAGATTTGCACTTGGAGACGCACCCCCTGTTTGTGCCTGAGCCGAGAGCACAAGCAGATGTACTGGTTTTGGCCGGTGACATTGGTTCGTATCAAACGGGCTCCAGTCTGCTGAGCCAACAGGACACTGATTTTGGTTTGGCGCGTTTCTCACCTCGCGCAGATTTGGCGGCGTGGCCGGTGCCCGGTTTCTTTGTGCCTGGCAATCATGCGTATGATGGCCTTGACTTCGATTTGGCCCATGCGCGACTTCGCGAGACCTGTGATCGTTTGCACATTCATTGGTTGCACCAGCGCAGCGAAATATTAAATGGCGTGCGCTTTGTGGGTTGCATCTTGTGGAGCGACTTCGAAGCGCTCGTGCCACTGACTGGGCCTTTGGCGCTGCAACTCAAAGCACGTGAGAAAGCACAACGCGCAGCTGATTTTTATTTGCGCAAAACCGGCACACATAGACATGGCTTGCCATTCTTATCCGATGCCGTCAAAACCCAAGCGCTTGAAGATCAGCACCCATGCAAGTGTCTGGCGTTCCCCTGACATGTGCCAGCGACCAAAAACTCGCGAAACTCATAGGAGAATGGCCGCAAACGTCCATGAAGGATGGATTGACTGAGATGACAAAATGGCTTGTCAATTGGCAGCCTGCTTGAATCAAACAAAAGGCATGTCAGCCTTAGATTTCAATGACTATTTTTTCAAAAAAGCATTCACAAAGAACTTCTTAGGAGCTTTGGCGGTTCAACCGTCATCTTGTTTACCATTGTGATGACCATCATGCTCATTCTCATTTTAGGGCAGGCCTCCAAGGTCAAGCAGATCCTTCAGAAGTCATACTTTTGATTGGCTTGAGTGGCGTTGGAAATGCAGGCCCCATACTCACTTTGAGCATGTTCGTGTCCATTGTTTATACGTTCTCAAGAATGTACCTTGACAGTGAAATGATCATTTGGTTTTCAAGTGGACTAAGTTTGTCAAAATTTTTAAAACCACTCTGGCAATTCTACTGGCCTGTGGTTTTGACTACGTCCAAATATTCTTTGGCCGTTTTGTAAGGTGTTTCAGCATTAACCCAAAGAATTAATTGGTCCAGCGCCATCATGGAGACGGGTGTCATGTCGCGCCAGTTAAAGGGCACGCCAGTGGCCATGGGGGTGGTGAATAAGTTGGACAGCGTGACGATCAACTTGTGCGGATCAGCCTTGGCATCTTTGACTGACAAAAAGCCTTCAGCGCCTGCGCCACCAGACTTGTTCACCACAATCAGCGGCTCTTTCATCAGCTTATATTTGATGACGATGCCTTGGATCAAACGTGCCATTTGGTCTGAACCGCCGCCAGTGCCCGCGGGCACCACGAACTCCACGGCTTGGTTGGCTCCCAGGCGGCCAAAGCCGAGGGCGCGGCGCAAAACGCTGAAAGGGCCAGCACGCCCAGCGCAGTTTGCTGCAGGGCGTTGGTCAATAAAAACGTGAGGTGGGTTTGAATTTGATCACAGACGACTCCTAGAGTTCAATGAATTAATCATGGTAATGCATGCGAAGTTACACCGAACATTGGTGTGCATATTTATAACTAAGCAAGGGCCACTTTTCAACGTAGAAAAACAATTGACGATGGTCAACTTTTCTGAATTTGGGCGAAGGCCTAGGCTAATCACTCATGTTGGTGCGGGGGGCTAAAAAACTGATGCAGCTAAGGTGCGTGTTGTATTAGCCAAGCAATGGCAAAACGCGTTTTCAAGTCGATGGCCCTGGACTGATTTGACTTGATTTGATCTGCCATTCAATTGACAGGCGACTGGTTTTCTAAAAGTAGCGTGAGCAAGGGCAGGATTTCGCGCCAGTCGCCGTGCACGGCGAAATCGCAGCGCGAGAAAATATCGGCGTTGGGATCATTATTAAGGGCGACGATGCGCGTGCCTGCACTGACACCCGCCATGTGTTGCATCGTCCCTGAGATACCAACGGCAAAATACAGCTTGGGAGTCACGAACTTGCCTGACTGGCCCACCTGGTGCGAGACCGGGACCCAGCCGGCGTCGACAGCAGGCAGGCTTCCACCGAGGCCAGCGCCCAGCGCAAGCGCAATGCGCGTGAGCCACTCGAAGCCTTCGGGGCCACCCATGCCACGCCCGCCCGAGACCACCAGGGGGCTTCCCTCAATACGCGGATGGCCAGTGCCAGCGGGCAGGGCTTGTACCTCAAAGGGGGCGGGGTCATGAGCGACGATTTCGAGCGTCTGCGCAGTAGCACTCGTACTGCCTGGGTCGCCTTGGGTCCGCAGCGTAGCGAATGTGACCTGTGCTTGGCTGCGTAAGCTAAGCGCAACACGGCCGCCGAAGGCGGCACGTTGGGCGATTAACGCATCACCGGCAAACTGCAGGGCGCTGCAGCGCCCTAGACTGATGCCGCCCATCCTGGCCGCAGCCATCGCGGCGATCGCTTCGCTGTCCGTTCCCGTTGGCAATAGCACAAGCTGTTT
>CAXNGF010000259.1:0-3162 GCA_964201905.1 Limnohabitans sp.
CGGCTTCACTGGTTCGGTCTGGTTTTTCTAGGTAGGCGGTGAGGGCGTCTGTGGGCACGGCGCCGGTGTATTTGGCAATCTTGGCCAAAGGGAAGCCTTCGGCCAACAAACGCCTGGCTGCTACAAACTGAACCAGATGCCTGAAGCCATAAAGCGCATCGCGTCCTTCGCGAGATGGCTTGTCCACCACGCCCATGGACACGTAGTGGCGAAGCAATCTTTCGTTTCCTTCGGTGGCTTCCTGGTCTAGTTTGAGCGTTTTAGCAAGGTCTTGGGCTTTGTCGATTAGTGCATCGGCGCTGCCTTGGAAGTCGTTGCGCAAAGTTTCTAAGTACTTGTTCATGTTGAAGAATTTCCTTTAATTGGAACTTTAGGGACTTCTAAGGTGCCATCAATTACTGTCATTGTGACAGTTGAAATTGTCATTGTCAACATGACAATTGAAATTGGCGGCTAGGACTTACCCTAGAGAATCTGGCTGATTGCAAATTAATGTTGATCTGACCCCAATTCAATTACTCCCAATCTCCGAGCGGCTCCATTTCAGTTTTGTGTTTGGGGCAAAGGGGTGGGCCGAAAGCCAAGAACTTTTTGTACATGGGCACTTCGAACCCGCAAGATTTGCATTTGGCGCGCGGACGAGGTGAGCGTTTGGACAAGCGGGTGGAGATATGCAAACCGCCATGAGGATACGGTCCAAGCAGAGCAGACATCTCTGCTAACCTGGCTTTTAGCGCAGGGCCTGCACCGGCGCTTCTCCTGGGCCCAATCATGCCCAAACTCAGGGCAATCTTTTTGAACTCTTTGCCGTGTTTGTGTTCGCAGTCGTCCACAGCGTGAACCAGTTCATGCACTAATGTGTCCAAAACCACTACAGGCTCTAGCAGTGCAGGTGAAACGAAGATTTGGTTGCTATCGTGAACGCTGCTTTTGCGTGACCAACATTGACCAATGTGGTGCTTGCTGCCAGTGCTTGCAAAACCGCATGAGACTTGGCAGTTATTTGGGATGACGTGACGTTTTTCGGAGAACAAAGGGCGCAGCAGTTCTACAGCTGCAAGTAACCAAGCTTCGCGGGTGGTGTGGTTTGTCATGGCTCATCAATAGTCACAATGGAAAAATGAATATGCATGGCCTAAAGCTCACGACATGAGCCAATTGGGGTCAGATCAACATTAATTTCCAATAAGTGGGGGCAGAGGCTAAGGGCGGGCTGACGATTTCTGGTACTCCATATGAGGAAGCCCGCCCTTAGCCTCTGCCCCCACTGATTGACCAAATTAATGTTGATCTGACCCCAATTGGCTCATGTAGTGAGCCTTAGAGAAATCAGAGTGTGGGCATGAGGAGAACGACATGAACGAGGCTTACACTTTTGAAGATATTGATACGGTAGTTTGGAATTGTGTGCAGGGGAGTGAAAATGCACACGATTATTTGGCTTACGTGAAAACCATGATGGGGTTCAAGGCGCATCAGAAAGAGGCGCTTAGGCTTGCTCGCAAGTATTGGCACCCAGCTGATGCTCAAACCAAAGCAGAAGCATTTTTCCCTAAAGCATTAGATACCGTCACAGCCATTGCAAACAGCGGCAACACAGCTGCCATGGCGCATTTGGGGAGGTGGTACAGGCTGGGTTCTGGGGTGGAAATTAAGCTTGAAATATCAGAAAAATGGTACCAACAAGCTGCTGATTTAAACGACGGCAAAGGCCACACCGGGCTTGGTAGGCTGTGCTGGAAATCAAACCCCAACAAAGCCGCGGCGCATTTCAAAATAGCCATCCAAATGGGCGAGCTCAATGCCTACAGCCACTTGGCCGACCTTGATCGCGCCAACGAACTAGAGCATTTGTTAAACGCATTGCAAACGGGCGAGGCCTATGCCGACTATGCCTATGGCCATTACCTTATTCGTGAGTCCAAAACAGAAGAAGAAAAAGCCCGGCACATCCACTGGATAGAGAAGGCCGCCAAAAAAGGCTACGGCTACGCCGCCCTCATGGTGGCCATGCACCACTTCAAAGGCGAAATGGGTTTTGATGAAAATATTGAAGTCGCCAAAGAATGGTGCCGCATGGGTTGCGACACCGGCGACTTAGCCTCCCTCATGTGGTTCAGCAACCGCTTCCTCTACTTGCCCGAATCTCAAGAAGAAGCAGCAGAGCACCTCATGTCTGCTTGCATGTTGGGTGACAAAGTAGCGCAGGGCTATTTTGGCGGTTGGTTGGTAGGGCGCGGCAAATCTTTTGAAGAGCAAGCCAAAGGCATTGTGTGGCTTCGAAGCAGTGTGGCGCAAGGCCACCCATCGGCCATGTACAACTTGGCTGATGCACTTCGCAAAGGCAAGGGCGTAGAAGTCAACGCCACAGAAGCACATGCCTTGTTAGAGCAGGGCGCCAACTTGGGCAACTCTGAATGCCAATGCTTTTTGGGCATTGACTACATGTACGGCGAAGGCGTGCCAGTCAACAAAGAGCGTGCCCACGACTTGTTTCAAATTGCCGCACTTCAAGGCGATTTGTGGGCCACCTTTTTACTGGGCATTACCTACGAAACGGGCGATGGCGTGAAACAAGACTTGGCCAAAGCTTTCGAGTGTTTCATGGAAGCCAGCAAGGCAGAGTTTCCTGGCGCGCAGTTTCGCATTGGCAGAGCGCTGATGCGCGGTCATGGTGTGGCCAAAAACAAGCCAAGTGCTGTGAAGTGGTTGCTAAAAGCGGCCAACGCTGACCACACCGACGCCATGATTGTGTTGGGCGCCACGCTCATGTCGGGCGATGGAGTCGAGGTGAACTACCGTTTGGGCGCGTCTTGGTTTCAAAAGGCCGCAGATTTGGGCAATGCCGAAGCCATGCACGAGCTGGCCACGTTTCACATTGAAGGCGATGGCGTAGAAGCAGATTCTGAAAAGGTGAAGCAATGGATGTTCAAGGCGGCGGCCTTAGGGCAATCGGATGCCATTGATTGGGTGAACGAAAATTATCCAGATCAACCCAGCTGGTTGAAAGATTTAAAAAAAGAGGCGCAGGATATTTCTGCAAATGAAACAGTTGTTCCGCTTAAATCAAGCGATGATGGTGCTACAAAGCCCAATCTCAAGACCAAGCCCAAGACTCAGGACGACTCTGAATGAATTTTAAAAAACTTGCCATCGGTTTCT
>CAXNGF010000260.1:0-3159 GCA_964201905.1 Limnohabitans sp.
GTGGGCCTCATGTCCATGATCGATCACATTGTGCAAAGCGCACGGCCCCACTTAGAGCGCCTGAACGCCCGCCGCCGCCAAACCGTGCCTGCCAGTGCTTTGGTGGTGGGCGTCCAGTGTGGCGGTAGCGATGCATTCTCGGGTGTGACCGCCAACCCAGCAGTAGGCTATATGACTGACCTGATTGTGCGTGCCGGTGGCACCGTGATGTTTTCTGAAAATACCGAAGTGCGCGATGCGGTGGATCAACTCACCAGCCGCGCCGCTACGCCAACTGTGGCTGAGGACATCGTGCGCGAACTTGGCTGGTACGACCATTACCTGGAACGTGGCCGCGTGGACCGCACCGCTAACACCACGCCCGGCAACAAGGCAGGCGGCTTGTCCAACATTGTTGAAAAAGCCATGGGCTCCATTGTGAAAAGCGGTTCAATGCCCATCCAACATGTGTTGGCGCCAGGTGAAAAACTCAAAGCTCATCAAAAGGGCTTGGTGTTTGCGGCCACGCCTGCCAGTGATTTCATTTGCGGCACTTTGCAATTGGCAGCTGGCATGAACCTGCATGTGTTCACCACAGGGCGTGGCACGCCTTATGGCTTGCAAGCTTGCCCCGTGGTGAAAGTGGCCACAAGAACAGAATTGGCTCAACGTTGGCATGACTTGATGGACATGAATGCTGGCCGTGTGGCCGATGGTGAGATCAGCATCGAAGAGGGTGGCTGGGAATTATTCAAGATGCTGTTGGACGTGGCCAGTGGCCGTAAAACTTGGGCAGAGCATTGGAAGTTGCACAACGCCTTGGTGTTGTTCAATCCTGCACCTATTACTTAAAATTGAAGGAGACAAGGATGAAAATGAAAAAATTAGTTTTTGGATTGATTGCGTCCATCAGCATTAGCAGTGCAATGGCATGGCCTGACAAACCTGTGTCTTTGGTTGTGCCATTTCCACCGGGCGGCTCTACGGATTTGATCGCAAGGACACTTGCACCCAAGTTACAAGAGCGTTTGGGCGGCACATTCATCATTGAAAACAAAGCGGGTGCAACCGGCACAATTGGTGCAGGTATCGTCACACGAGCGGCCCCTGATGGGCATACACTTTTCGTATCTTCGCTTGGGCCGTTTGTGATTGCGCCTCATTTGCTTGCCAAAGTGCCCTACGATGCTTTGAAAGATTTTGACTACATCACCATTGCTGTTCAAGCACCCAATGTTTTGGTCGTGCCAGCTAGCTCACCTCACAAATCGATGGCAGATGTGATTGCATTTCACAAAGCAAATCCCAATAAGTTCACACTGGCCTCTTCGGGAAATGGCAGCAGCGATCACTTAACGGCTGAACTGTTTTGGCAACAAACCGGAACCACTGGCATTCACGTGCCTTACAAAGGCGGTGGCCCAGTGATGACGGATTTGTTAGGCTCGCAAGTTGACGGCTCATTCATGAACATCAATACGGCCATGCCTCAAATTTTGGCTGGTAAATTACGCGCGTTGTCGATCACCAGTGTCAAGCGTTCGCCTTTGTTGCCTGCGGTGCCCTCATTGGAGGAGCTGGGCATTAAGGAAGCCAATGTTTACTCGTGGCAAGCCATCGCTGCGCCTAAAGGCCTTCCTGCAGATATCAAAGCTAAGTTGTATGCGGCCATTGTGGCGGGCTTGAACGATCCTGCGGTCAGACCTAAATTGCTTGAATTAGGATTTGAAATTGTAGCCAATACACCCGAGCAATTCTCAGCTTATCAAGCTGCAGAGTTTTCACGCTGGGCCAAGCTGATTCAATCTCGGAATATCAAAGCAGATTGAGTGCAAGAAGACAGTATCAACTGCTGCGGCCTACCAAGCTGTAAGCGCTGGTATTGTTTTCCAGCCATTGCTCAGAAAGCAAGGCGCTCTGTTGAGCAGGATGGAAGTCGGCTTTTTTGTAGGCCTTCCAATGACCTAGATTGCTTCTGAACAGTCCGTCTTTGGCTAACAACAACTGGTAGCCACTTTTCCAAGTGCTGAACTTGAACAAGCTGCCATCGCGCCACAGGTTGTGCATGGTTTGAAGCATGACATCGGTGAGGAAGGTGTAGGTCACGTAGTGAAAAATGCGAATGCGCCATTCTTCATTGCCACCCAGGGCTTTGTAAACGTCAAAGGCTGTGCAGCGGTGCTCAGCTTCTTCGGCGGCGTGCCATTGCCACATGGTTCTCAGGCGTGGCTCTGTTCCTTCAAAAATTTCAGAATGGCTTAACAGCCAGTCAGCAAAGATATCTGTGAAGTGTTCCGTGGCTGCTGTGGCCGCCAATTGTTGGCGCACGTTTTGATGGGCGTTGGCTTTGATGCGTTTTGCATTGCGCACCGCAATGATGTTCTTAAAACCTTGAAGTTCAATTTGGCCATTGAACAAAGCATGAATGCGGCGGTGCGTGGCCTCTTGGCCAATGAAGCCTTGAACTTCGGCTGCAAATTTTTCGCGCATGGCGGGGTCCATTTGCTTGGCACCTTCACGAACAGAGTCAATGAAAAACTGCTCGCCCACAGGAAAGCTCATAGACAATGCATTGAAGAACGCTGACTTGAAAGCGTCACCACCACACCAGCGCTGCTCAAAAGGCGTAGTGAGATCTACCAATAATTTTCTAACTGCAAGTTCAGACATGAGACTCTTTCAGGGTGACCGAGGGTTTTCGAGGGCTTCTCGGTAATCGCTTATTTTGCTATATTTTCCATACATGAATGTATGTTTTTGTGACATCCTTGTTTTTAAAGGGTTTTTCTCTGATTTAGAGCAAAAGTTGGGTGGATTAACATACAAGCTTTTGAAACCCGCCTTTTTGGGCCACCTATGCTGAAGAAAATTGTCATTGCGTTCGGATTGTTTATTTCAGCCTTCGTGTTGGTGGTGGGCGGACTTTATGCCAAAGGCGGTCAAGCAGAGGTTCTTCTGTGGGTGGTCAAAATATTTTTAAGAGTTGAGCACGAGCCCAACAGAGAAGTGACTTGGGCTATTGCAAATGAAAAGTCGTCAAGCCCTGAAGCCAGTTCGGGCGCCAAACCACCCAACGTCATTTTAATTGTGGCCGACGATTTGGGCTACAACGACATCAGCTTGAACGGTGGCGGCTTGGCCAAGGGCACGGTGCCCACTCCCTTTATTAACAGTTTGGCC
>CAXNGF010000261.1:0-3153 GCA_964201905.1 Limnohabitans sp.
CCTTGCATCGCAACTACCGAGTCGGGTTACCGCGGCCGGGTCGATGGGTCGAATTGCTCAACTCCGACGCCACGCTTTACGGAGGGGGTCTAAAAACCCCTTGTTTTCACCTGCCGTCATGAGCCGTCTTTCGACACCGAGTTTGTCCATCAAGCCGGTAAAACCAAAGCCATCCATGAGCACACCAATGCTGCCCACAATGCTGGCTTTGTCGACATAAATTTTGTCTGTTGCCGCTGCTATGTAGTAGGCTGCTGATGCACATGACTCTTCAACCACGGCGTAAATGGGCTTCTGATGAAGTGCTTTGAGCCGAACGATCTCATCGTTAATGATGCCAGCCTGAACGGGGCTGCCGCCGGGGGAATTGATAAGCAAAATCAAGGCTTGCGAGCCAGAGTCTTCCAGCGCAGCGCGCATTGAAGCCACCACATTTTCTGCACTGGCATCTGCGCCATCTGCAATTTCACCTTTGATATTGACCAAAGCGGTATGCGGCTTTGTGATGCTGGTAGAAGTTTGGTTGTGTGAAAAAACCTGCCACAGTACCAACAACCAAAACATCAACCATCCCAACCTCAAGCCCACTTTCCATCGACGCGCAGCTTGCTGCTCTTTCAAATTGGACTTTACAAAATCTGACAAGATTTGTCGTTCCCAATTTGCCGCTTCACTTTGATTGGAAGCATGCGCAGATGCGCCCAAGGACGCTGGACGATCCAGGGTCTGGTTTGGGGTGTTGGATGATTCAGGATTTTCAGAACTCATGGGAACTCAAAAGGTTTTAAATTGAAATCAGTATGCCAGTGAACCACACCGCCTTGCTCAGACAAGGCGATTGGGATCAAACCGCCATTGCAAGGACCGCCAGCGCAAGCCCCAGAATCAGGACGGTACAAGGCGCCATGCGTGGCACAAATGAGGAATTGACCCGTTGTGTCAAAAAAGCGATTTGGTTGAAAATCCATTTCCATGGCCACATGGCTGCAACGGTTCAAGTAGGCATGAACCACTCCCTTGAAACGGATGGCAAATGCCCTGCACGTTTGACCGCCATAAATGACGTCGAAAGGAACCGCCAAGCCGCCATCGTTCAGTTCATTTGAATGACACAAAGGAATGACGGCGTTCTCAAGCATTTTCTAGCAACCATTGATGCAACTCAGACACAGAATGCGCAATGAACTTCGGCTTCAAATCGTGGAAAGCAGCAGGCTCGTGTGCACCGTAACTGACCCCGACACTGGCACAACCCGCATTCAAAGCCATTTGCAAATCGTGGGTGGTGTCACCAATCATCAAAGTGCGTCCTGCTTCTACACCAAATTCCCGCATCAACTCATGCAGCATGAGCGGGCTGGGCTTGCCAGCAGTTTCGTCTGCCGTGCGTGAACCATCAAACATGCCCTTTAAGTCAACATCATGCAAGGCTTCGTTCAAGCCATTGCGGCTCTTGCCAGTGGCCACAGTTAACCAATGGTGTCGCGATTTCAACTCAGCCAACAAGGGCAAGACGCCTTCAAAAAGAACAATGTCGTTTTGGTGCGCCGTGTAGTGATAGCGATAGCGGAGCCCAAGTTCTGGGTATTTTTCAACAGGTACATCGGGGGCGGCGTGCGCCAGTGCTTGCATCAACCCTAAGCCTATGACATATGACGCAGCTTCTTTGCTGGGCTCTTTTCCGCCGACATCGACGACAGCGCGTTGAATGCAACGCGTGATGATGGCGGTGGAATCAAACAGCGTGCCATCCCAATCGAAGGCAATCAGGTCAAACTGACGGGGCCGTGGGCTTGGGGTTGGACTTGGGTTTGGCATGATTGACATACAGTTGCAGTTCAGAAGGTAGGTTTGATTTCAACTCGACTCGCTTGCCGGTAGCAGGGTGCGAAAACTGCAGGCGCCAGGCATGCAGGAACATGCGTTTCAGGCCCTGCTTTTGAAGTATTTTGTTCCAATCGAAATCACCGTATTTATCGTCTCCGGCAATGGGGTGTCCTTGAGAGGCCAAGTGCACCCTGATTTGATGGGTCCGGCCTGTCTTGATGGTGACCTCCAGCAAAGTACAACCCACCAAGCGCTCTGCCACTTTCACCAAGGTAATGGACCGCATGCCATCAGGGTCCTCGTTAGATGTGACCTTCACACGACGCTCGCCATCTGGCAAAAGGTATTTGTGCAGCGCGCTGTCAATGACCTTTAACTTTTCAGGCCAGCTGCCTTGCACCAAGGCAAGGTAAGTCTTACCGGTTTCCCGCTCCCTGAACTGATCTTGAAGGTGCTTGAGGGCACTTCTTTTCTTGGCCACCAGCAAAATGCCGCTGGTTTCACGGTCCAATCGGTGCACCAATTCGAGCAGTTTCGCCAAGGGCCTGGCCTGTCTAAGTTGTTCAATGACTCCAAAACTGACCCCTGAACCCCCATGCACGGCAACGCCCGAAGGCTTGTCAATGGCCATCAAAGCGTCGTCTTCTAACAACAGGGGGAATTCTCGACCCGGCGCTGGTCTGGCCGCCTTTTCAGCGACTTTGTCCGAAATTCTCACAGGCGGTAACCGAACAACATCACCCGTCTCAATGCGTGTGTCTGCAGAGGCGCGCCCCTTGTTCACCCGCACTTCACCACTTCGAATGATTCGATAAACGTGCGTTTTGGGCACGCCCTTGAGATGCCGAATCAGGAAATTGTCCAAGCGCTGGCCGGCCGACTCTTCGTCCACAGTGAGCCATTTAACCTCCAGGGCCAGATTTGTGGCCATGGAAATGTTCGAATGTGTAGCTTGAGGCCCTATAATGCGGTTCACCGGCGTTGTGCTGTAAGTGGTTGATTTGAATGGAAATGAATTCCTGATGACAGGAGTTTAGTTCACTCTCCACCAGCAAGCGCCGTAAGTTCGATGCCGCCATGAGCGAAATTTGCAGACTGAAGGCCAGGGCCAACAGTGGCAAACCACCTTTTTGGTTGGACCGATGCTTTGAAACCCAGATACGGAATATTTTTATTCAGTAGCTTTTCAGCTACTGGACGGATTGAATCGAAATGAGTGTGTTGTTTGGATCTTTGCTGTCTTTCTTGCAGTGGCTTTTTGCGCCACTCGAGGCACCATTGCCTGCGCGCGCTCACAACCTCGATTCTTCCACGCGCCCCTTTCCA
>CAXNGF010000262.1:0-3148 GCA_964201905.1 Limnohabitans sp.
TTGGCTGCAACCACTTTACCGCCAACCACCAGCAAGCGATGCTCATCGCCCAAAATATGCCGCTCTACCAAGACATCGCTGCCTTCAGACTCGGCCAAATGATAAGCCGCCTCAACTTCGGCTTGAGTTCTGAGCTCTAAAGAAACACCGCGCGCATGATTGCCATCGACTGGCTTGACGCAAACTGGTAGACCAATTTCTTGTGCGGCTTGCCATGCTTCTTCGGGCGACGCAACATTGCGACCTTCGGGCACTGGAACGCCGCAGTTGGCGAGCAAACTCTTTGTCAGGTCTTTGTCTTTGGAAACCCCCTCGGCGATAGCGCTAGTTTGGTCCGTTTCGGCGGTCCAAATGCGGCGCTGGTTAGCACCATAACCGAGTTGAACCAAGTTGCCATCATTTAGGCGAATTGAAGGGATATTGCGATCGGTTGCTGCGTCTACGATGCATGCAGTGCTGGGGCCGATGCAAAGGCGATCGACCATTTGGGTGAGATCGTCAATGACTTGTTTGACTGGGTAAGCGCGGTTTTCTATGGCCGCCATGACCAAATCGCGTGCAGCTTGGAGCGCAACTCGGCTGACAGCTTCGTTTCGAGTGCGAATGACAACTTTGTAGATGCCTCGAGGTCCTGCTTCTCTGGCTTTGCCAAAACCAGTTTGCATACCTGCTCGGTTTTGCAATTCAAGCGCCACGTGCTCCATGATGTGGCCCGGCCAAGTACCCTCAGTGAGTCTTTGCAAAAACCCGCCACGCTCGCCAACACTGCAACGGTGCTCGATGAGGCCGGGCAGCATCTCTTGAAGTCGCTGGTTAAAGCCAGGCAGGGTGTTGGAGGGGCAATCCTCCAAATCGCCAATGTCGATCCAAGCTTCAAGAACGGGACGGTATGTCCAAATGTTCGGACCCTTTAGGTGGGTCATGCGAATAAATTTGATATCTTTAGAACTCATTTTCGTGCTTTTCACAATTCTGAGCGAAGGCACGGAGCGTTTCGTGTCCGGAGATACAATGACCGGCCAGTTGCAGCACTGGCAATGATCGTCTGATAAACAAGGTGCATGGGCTGTGTCCTGGCCGCTTCTTTTGCTGTTTTTATTTGCCGCCAACACTGGTTGACTCTTGTTATTTGAATTCTTATGAACCCCAATACCCATCCTCCCATCGATTTGCTGGGATTGCCGTTTATTTGGCAGGAGGGCGTGTTGTCTCAAGTTCACCTAGGTGAAAACGTTCTAGCTTGGCTAGAGGTTGACCTGAACGATGAACTAAGCTTTAAAAAAACACTTGTTATTTTGACCGATCAAAGGGTCATCTCATCGAACGAAGCTCAAAATAGTTGGAATATTTGGACATTGGCACCAGACTTGACCCTCAGAGTGCTGGATCACGCTGGTGTGGGTACCTTGGCTTTGAACCAAAACGGCTTGAGGTTGGGAGTCTGGCGTTTCACGCTGGGGCTTGAAGCCGCGGTGCTCAGATGGAAGTTGCGCTTTGAAAATCATCAGCAGGGTCTGGCTCAAGCCCAAGGTCAGGGAGCCTCATTTTTGGGTCAATCTCTGGCGGGTTCGCTTCCAACTGACGCAGCATGGTTGGAGCCTGGTGTCGGTCAAATGCTGCACAGCCTCTGTCCAATTTGCCAGAATGTCGTGGACGCCAATGAGGAAGAATGTGCCGTTTGCTTAGAAAAAGACCTGGCTCTAACGTCGACCTGGACCTTGTTCAAACTTTGGCGTTTTGCTCGGCCCTACAGGGGGCAGCTCCTGCTGGGTTTTGTTTTGACACTTGCTTCAACAGCAGCCACCTTGGTGCCTCCGTACCTCACCATGCCCTTGATGGACGATGTGCTCATACCCTACCAAAATGGCAAGAACATCGAGCCGGAAACGGTAGCTTGGTACCTCTTGGCTTTGCTGGCGTCTGCCATCGTGGCATGGGGTTTGGGATGGATCAAAACTTACATCTTGGCGCTCGTCTCGGAGCGCATTGGCGCGGATTTAAGAACCACAACTTACCAGCATTTGCTCAAGTTGTCGTTGGAGTATTTTGGGGGGCGTCGAACTGGTGATTTGATTGCCCGCATCGGCAGTGAAACAGACCGCATCAATGTTTTTCTGTCGCTTCACTTATTGGACTTCGCCACCGATATTTTGATGATCTTGATGACGGCTGTTATCTTGTTCTCCATCAATCCCACTTTGGCCTTGGTCACACTTTTGCCCTTGCCCTTCATTGGCTGGTTGATCCATGTGGTGCGTGAAAAATTGCGCACAGGTTTCGAAAAAATTGACCGTGTTTGGTCCGAGGTCACCAACGTGTTGACTGACACCATTCCAGGCATTCGGGTGGTCAAGGCTTTTGCCCAAGAAGACCGTGAGGCGCAGCGTTTCTTAGATGCCAATAAACACAATTTGGCGGTCAATGATCGACTCAATCGAGTTTGGTCACTGTTTTCTCCCACGGTGACTCTCATGACCGAAGTGGGTTTGTTGGTGGTGTGGGGTTTTGGAATTTGGCTTGTTTCTAAAGACCAAATCACGGTGGGCGTACTGACAGCATTTTTGGCTTACATCGGGCGCTTTTACACCCGCCTTGACGGCATGAGCCGCATTGTGTCCTCCACCCAAAAAGCAGCTTCGGGTGCCAAACGAATTTTTGAAATTTTGGACCATGTGTCGAGCGTGCCTGAGCCACTCCATCCAGTGTCCTTGCCCAGAGTAGAAGGCCGAATCACTTTGAAAGATGCCGGTTTTCGGTATGGCAATCGTGCAGTCATTAAACAATTGAATTTAGACATCAAGCCTGGTGAAATGATTGGCTTGGTGGGGCACAGTGGCTCGGGTAAAAGTACCTTGGTCAACTTGATGTGTCGTTTCTACGACTTGTCGGAAGGTAGCATTTCATTGGACGGCGTGGATATCAAGCAATTCAATGTGGCCGATTACCGCAGGCACATTGGTTTGGTGTTGCAAGAGCCATTTTTGTTCTTCGGCACCATTGCAGAAAACATTGCCTATGGCATGCCAGAAGCGACACGGGAACAAATTGTGGTAGCTGCCAGAGCAGCCCATGCCCACGAATTTATTTTGCGCATGCCACAAGGCTATGACTCTTTGGTGGGCGAACGCGGACAAGGTTTGTCTGGTGG
>CAXNGF010000263.1:0-3133 GCA_964201905.1 Limnohabitans sp.
CAATGTCCACCATGGCAGGTGTGCAAATGGGCAAGGTCACGCGCCAGAAGGTCTTGTAAAAAGGCACTTTGAGTGAAGCGCTGACCGATTCAAATTCGGCATCCAAAGACTTCAGTGCCGTGGTGGCCGTTAAATGCCCTGTGGTGTAAAAGTGAACAATGGTGCAAAGGGTTAGCAGCGCCATGCTTTGGTACATGCCGTGGAGTGGGTTATTGGCCATGTTGAAGAAAAAGATATAACCCAGACCCAGGACCAATCCAGGAACAGCCATGGGTATCACGGCCAATAAATGAACCGGTGCGCGTACCAAGTTCATGCCTTTGGTTTTTTCAAGCAAATAGGCTGTGACAAAGACCAACAAAGTGCCAAAGAAGGCCGTACCAGATGCCATTTTCAGGCTGTTGATAAAGCCTTGGCCTACATCGCCATCGATCAAACCCAGTTTGTAATGAGCGAGGCTAGGAACGAGGTTGTAAGGCCAAAAACTGGCGAAAGATGCAAAAATTGCCATGCCCAACATGGCGAGCATGAGGCAGGCAATGAACGCGCAGAACAACATCATGAGCAGGTCATGGCGCGCGTCGGGTTTGGGAAGAAAAGCGACGGCTCTGGCGCTCAGCATGGCCGTTTGGCGAGCGCTTACATATCGATCTACCCCAAAGCTTAAAACAGCTGGCGACAAAAGCAGCAAGGCCACCACAGAACCTCTAGAGAAATCTTGTTGGCCGATGACCAGTTTGAAAATATCGGTGGCCATCATGTTGAAGTTGCCACCAATGACTTTGGGAATGCCAAAATCAGTCATGACCAAAGTAAAGCTGACCAAGGCAGCAGAAATCAAGCCGTACTTGGTACCCGGCAAAGTGATGCTGAAAAACTTTCGCTGTGCGCTGGTGCCCAGGGCATCCGCCGCCTCATAAAGGCGTGCATCGGCCAGCGTGAGGGCGGTGACCAAAATCATGAGCACATGCGGAAAGACTGCAAAACATTCCGCCATCACCACACCCGGCGCACCATAAATTTGGTCAATCCCCACTGCTTGCATGGCATCTTTCAAGACCCCTTGATTGCCAAACCAATAGATGAGTGAAATGGCAGAAAGCAAGGAGGGTGCTAAGAGTGGAATGAGGCTAATCGATCGGAAAATGGTTTTGCCAGGCATGCAACTTCTGGTTAAGGCGTATGCAAACACAAAGGCCAAGGGCAACACAATGAAAGTGACCAAGCCAGAAACCCACACGCTGTTCCAAAGACTCTGTAACAAAGAAGGCGATTGAAGATAACTTGAAAAGTTTCGAAGGCCTACAAATTGCCCTTGATCATCTTGGCCGGCTTGTTGAAGAATGGCCAGCAGGGGTGCAGCTAAAAACGCCAGCAGAATGAACAGCGCCAAAGCTAATCCTGCGAATCCAATCCAGTCGCTCCAATGCTTGCGCTGTGTCACTGGGGATAAAACGTGCGTCATGCTAGGGTCAAGTTTGGTTCAAAACAATTTGAGACGCTCTGGCATCAGTTTGAGGGGCAGGGTAGAGCCAGCTTGAAGATGTTGCTCAGCCAGGTAATTAAGTGATAAATAAACTGTGAGTGGTTCTTTGGAGAGAGTGGGCGCCAAGACATGCACATGGCAGGATGCACCCATGAACTCAATCTCGTGAATGGTGGCTTGAAAGACAAAAGCTTCACCTGCCAAAATGGGCTGGACGAATACATCTTCAGGCCGCAAATAAACTTTCACATCACCCGCACTGCGTGACTGTGTTGGGATGTTCTCTAAAGGAATTTGCATCTCGCCCAATTGCAATACGTTGTTCGAAACGCTGCCATTTAAAACGTTCACGTGGCCTACAAAATCTGCTACAAATGCGCTGGCAGGTTCTCTGTAGATTTCGGTCGGTGTCCCCACTTGTTCGATGCAGCCATGGTTCATGACCACAATGCGATCTGCCATGCTCAATGCCTCTTCTTGGTCGTGCGTCACCATGATCGTTGTCACGCCTAAGCTTTGTTGCAAGGACCTGATTTCTCCACGCAATCGAACACGCTCAAGGGCATCTAAGGCAGACAAGGGTTCATCTAACAACAGAAGACCTGGCGATGTGGCCAAGGCTCTTGCCAAAGCAATGCGTTGCTGCTGCCCGCCAGAAAGTTGGCTTGGGAATTTGTTGTCACTGCCAGGCAAGCCGACCAGCTTCAAAAGTTCTTGTACCCTTTTTTGCACCAAATCTTTTGACACTTTGCGATTGACCAAACCATAAGCCACGTTATCTGCTACGCAGAGATTGGGAAACAAGGCATAGCTTTGGAAAACAATGCCGTAGTCTCGTTGTACGGGATGGGCTGTAGAGATGTCGCGCCCAGCTTGGCGAATGGCGCCGCGTGTTTGGACTTCAAGCCCCGCAATGATGCGCAGCAAAGTTGTTTTGCCGCAGCCTGAGGGGCCTAAGAAACACACCAACTCCCCAGGAAATATGTCTAAATTAATGTCTTGAAGCGCAACAAACTGACCAAAAGCTTTGTGAAGATTTGTGAGAGAAAGGAAGGGGCTTGCAGACATGAGTGACCAAAAAAAAGGCCGCCTTGGCAAGGCCAGGGCGGCCGTTTGGTGAAATTAACGCTTTTCAGATTTGCCGTTGTAACGGGCATTCCATTCGGTCAAGATACGCTCGCGTTGGTCAGCAGCATATTCAAAGTCCAATTTGACCAAACGTGACTCATAGTCTTTGGGCACGTTAGGCAATGGATCGGCCACGCCGGGGTGAGCTGTAATGGCAAAGTTTTTGCCATAAAGTTTCATGGCATCTTTGCTAGAAGCCCAATTGGCCAGTTTCTGGGCGGCGTCCAATTTTTTAGTGCCTTTGTGAATGGCAAACGACTCAAGGTCCCAACCTAAACCTTCTTTGGGGAACACCAAGTCGATGGGAGCGCCTTTGGCTTTGTTGGCATTGGCGCGGTATTCAAAGGCGATGCCCACAACATATTCGCCGCTGGAGGCCATGTTGCAAGGCTTTGAGCCCGAGTGAGTGTATTGCCCAATGTTTTCATGCAAAGCGTCCATGTATTTCCAGCCGCCGCCTTTGCCATTTTGGTCACCAAACAAGGTGAGCCATGCGATGACATCAAAATAACCGGTGCC
>CAXNGF010000264.1:0-3128 GCA_964201905.1 Limnohabitans sp.
CAATGGCAACTGCGATAGTTGGGACTTCATTGTAGGCAAAAAGCCAGACACGTACAGCCCCAAAACAGCACTTTGCAGGTCGTTGCAAGCTTGCAACACAAAACTTATACACAACTTATTCACAATTAAGGCTTACTTAGCATGAATAAATTGTGGGTGTTCTGTGGATCACCGGTGGACTGATGTGGGACATCCCACATCGTGAATCCACCCCTGCTTTTTTTGACATGAATATTGGTCCAAGTGCCAAGATTTTAACCATTTTCGAAAATCACATTGTCCAAAAGTTAGTAGGCGCCAACAAAAAAATATTTTTCAAAGGTGGGAAGCCCTGTGATTTGAAAGGGGCTCTTGACAAGCGCAAGATCAAGGAATTGGGCGAATCAAGGCGTATCTGGTTATGTCACCCCTCCTAAACAGCACACTCACAGGCTTTGACTTGTCTAGCTTGCCCATAGCGGCTGAAAAATCTTTGACTTGGCTAATGTCCATGTTGGCCACAGCCAAAATCACATCGCCTTCTCTCAAACCAGCCTTGATAGCGGGCTCCATTAAACTTTCGACCCTGACACCGCCTTTGATTTTCAATTCCGCTTTTTGCGAATCGGTCAATTCGGCCACTACCAGGCCCAAACCCTGAACAGAATTAGCCGCCTTCGGCTTTTCCTCTGGCTCGGCTACACGCTTGGCCACTTTTTCGGGCTCTAACTCAGCAATCACGATGCTCAACTCTTTGGTTGCGCCTCTTCTGAAAATGGTCAAGTTACTTTTCGTGCCTGGCTTTGTATTCCCAACCAATCGAGGTAAGTCGGAAGACTTCTCAATGGGCTTGCCATCGATCTTGAGGATCACATCGCCAGCTTCTAATCCCGCTTTGTCAGCAGGCGCACCGGCCTCAATGCGATTAATAAGTGCACCCTGTGCTTTACCTAAACCAATCGATTCAGCAAGCTCTTTGGTCACTGGCTCAATTTGAACGCCAATACGACCACGGGTGACGCGGCCAGTGGCACGCAATTGCTCACTGACGCGCATGGCCTCGTCCATCGGAATGGAAAAAGAAATGCCCATGAATCCGCCGGAGCGAGAATAAATTTGGCTATTGATCCCCACCACCTCACCCCGCATGTTGATGAGTGGCCCTCCTGAATTGCCTGGGTTGATGGCAACATCGGTTTGGATAAAAGGCAAATAGTCACCCGTGTCGCGTTGCTTAGCGCTAACAATGCCCGCTGTGACTGAGTTATCAAGGCCGAAAGGTGAACCAATGGCCATGACCCACTCGCCCACTTTCAAGCGTGACACATCACCCACCTTCACTGCAGGAAGTCCTGTTGCTTGAATTTTGACAACAGCCACATCCGTGCGTTTATCAACACCAATGATTTTGGCCTTGAACTCGCGTTTGTCAGTCAACGTGACAAGCACTTCATCTGCGCCATCAACCACATGCGCATTGGTCATGATCAGGCCATCAGCACTTAAGATAAACCCTGAGCCAACCCCCCTAGGTTGAGTCTCCTCAGGAACAGGTGTTCTGCCCTGACGAGGCGCTTGCTTTGGCGCATTAGGGTTGTTGGGTGTATTTGGCATTGGGATACCAAAGAATCGGCGGAACAATTCTTGGGTTTCTTCATCCATGCCATTGCCATTGTTGTTTTGGCTGCGAACTTTTTCCAGAGTGCGAATATTGACGACCGACGGCCCTACTTGTTCGACCAGTTCCGTAAAGTCAGGCAAGCCTTTCACAACGGCTTGCTGGGCAAGTGAAACACTGGGGGCAAGAACTGTGGTTAGAAGTCCTAGTGACAAATATATTGTCAGCAGAACACTTGGCGATTTAAGACTCATCTTTTTCATAAACACACATAACTCCAATTGTTTCACTGGAAAGAAAACTCATTTGAAGTGCGAATATACAGCGCAACGAAATCCATGCCAGCGCTCAGGGAATGCACTCTTTGAAACCCAAAACCACTGCGTGGCTGATATCGGACTGGCCAATGAGACAAGCAAGTATTGCTGAAAATCCAAATGTACGCTGATTGCGTAACCGTCATGCAAAGCAAGATCAACTGGGGGTTGATTTAAGCGTAAGCCAGGAGATGGCGTTGACTCCTGTGAAGTTGGCGGCACTGGTAGAGAAAGCAAGGACACAATTTGCCATTCATGGCCATCCCAACAAAGCCAACTTTTGCCCTGCTGACTTCTTAAAGTGAGCAAGGAAAAAGTAGAGAGCAGCAACCAGGTACCGCCCAAGCTTGCTGCTTGCCAAAGTTCAAACAGGCGACGGGTTAGCCCCATACCAAGTCCCAGCATAGAAACCGCCGCAAAAACCAACGCCAAACATGCGCCCCAAACGAAACGCCCCACCGGGTATTCGACCGATGGGGCGTTTTGATTCAAGTGAATTAAATCCGGCGAAAAACTAAACTGCCGTTGGTGCCGCCGAAACCAAAATTGTTTTTCAACGCGTATTCAATGTTGACATCGCGTGCAATGTTGGCGCAGTAATCCAAATCACATTCTGGGTCTTGGTTGTCCAAATTGATGGTGGGCGGCACTTTTTGATGGTGCAAGGCCAAGACTGTAAAAATACTCTCAATGCCACCAGCACCACCTAACAAGTGGCCGGTCATGGATTTGGTGGAACTGACCAAGGTTTTCTTGGCGTGATCTCCCAAAGCGGCTTTGATGGCATTGGTTTCATTGACATCACCCAAAGGTGTCGAGGTGCCATGGGCGTTCAAGTAACCCACTTGATCTGCGTTCACGCCCGCATTGCGCATGGCTGAGACCATGGCACGACGAGGACCATCCATGCTGGGCGCAGTCATGTGACCCGCATCAGCACTCATGCCGTAGCCACAAACTTCGGCATAAATTTTGGCGCCGCGCGCTTTAGCGTGTTCGTATTCTTCAACCACCATCACACCTGCGCCTTCACCCAAGACAAAACCATCACGGTCTTTGTCCCAAGGTCGCGATGCTGCTGCAGGATCGTCATTGCGTGTCGACAAGGCGCGCATGGCAGCAAAACCACCCAAGCCCAATGGCGAAATGGTGGCTTCTGAACCACCCGCCACAACCACATCGGCATCACCGTATTCAATCATGCGACTGGCTTC
>CAXNGF010000265.1:0-3124 GCA_964201905.1 Limnohabitans sp.
GTAAGTCTCTTGAACTGATCAACACACGTTGCCCAATGCGCTTTGCGCCAACACCCTCGCCAACTTGATCAATGACACCTGACAGTTCAGCGCCAGGCGTCGCAGGCAATGGTGGCATCCATTTGTATATACCCTGACGCATGAGCACATCAGGCCGGCCCACGCCGATGGCCATAGCCTTGATTCGGACCTCTCCAGACTTGGGGGTTGGCTCTGCGAGTTGTTCAAGTTGCAGAGCCTCTGGCCCACCCGGCTGGTGAATTCGAACAATGTGCATAAAGTTTGCGCTGAATTCTTAGGCTTGCGCGGCAATCTGATTGACCAAGGTGCCAATGTGCTCAATTTCAACTTCACACACATCACCGGGCTTCATGAACTTAGGTGGCTTGCGACTCCAACCCACACCTGCAGGCGTACCCGTTGCAATGACATCTCCCGGCATGAGCGTAAAGATGGTGGAGGCATAGCTGATTAGCTTGGCAATGGGGAAAATCATGTGGCCGGTATGGCTGGACTGCTCCACCACGCCGTTCAGACGCGTAATCAATTTCAATTCTTGATTGGGTTTGATTTCATCGGCCGTGACCATCCAAGGACCAAAACCGCCTGTAGATTCAAAGTTTTTGCCAGAGGCAATTTGTTTGGCATGGAATTGCCATTCGCGAATGCTGCCATCGTTGTAGCAAGAGTAGCCTGCTACATGGTCAAACGCATCTTCTTCTTTGATGAAGCGTCCGGGCTTGCCGATGATGACTGCCAACTCGCCTTCCCAGTCCAAACTTTCGGACACATTGGGGCAAATGATGGGCTGGTTATGAGCCACTTGTGAACGCCATACGCGCAAGAAAATAGGCGGTTCTTCTGACAACTCACGGTGCATGCCTGCGGCCAAAACCTCTTTGTGGTGGTCCATGTAATTGCGCACAGCGCAAACGATTTTTTCTGGTTCAGGAATGACCGGCAAGAAAGTAATTTGACTCAATTTAGCCGCAGGCGATTTACCGACGATATGGTCCTTGGCTTTCAAGTAGTCACCGGAACCAATGTATGCAGCCAAGTTGGCATGTTGCGGCATCTCCTTGCCAAGGTCGATCACATCGTCTTGTCCAACTACAGCACCCCAGGTGGGGCCATTTGCGCCAATGAATGAGAGTAATTTCATGTTGTTTCTTTTGATGGATAAAAAGGGTTAATTGAAAGTGGCTGCTTGCCAGTCTTCGATCAGCTTGAAACTGGGATCGCTTCTGCAGATGGCCTCGGTTTCACGAAGTATGGTTTCATCGTCTTTTGACAGATCTAAAGGGTCGCCATGTGGCTGGGAAATGTAGTAAGGCATATCGATGTAAATTTCTACGGTGTTGCCTTCTGGGTCTGCAAAGTAAACAGACAAGGCATTTCCATGATTCAAAGGCAATACTCTGCTTGCGCCCAATGATTCAGCAGTCTGTTTTAAGTCTCTTAGATGTTGAATAGAAGGGACCGCAAAGGACAACTGCATCACAGTGCTAAAAGTTGCTTCTGCCGGCCGGCCCCCTGCAATTACCAGCTGATGGTGTTGATCAGGGCTGGCACTCAAAAAAATGAGAGGCGCCTTAAATGTTTTGCCAACACCGCGGTCTGTTTCTACAAGACCAAAAACAGTTTTGTAAAAATGAACCATTTTGTCGACATCGGTGACATAGATACCGAAATGAGATGGGGTTGGGCGGGTTACTTTCAGCATGCGTCTCTCCAAATATCAATGCTTATCTTTGTGCCACTGAGCCAAGGCTTTCAGTGCATTTTTTTGTGTACTCAGAACATGCTCCTGATGGAGTTGTTGGGCGGTTGCAATGTCTCGTTTTAGGACCGCCCTCATCAGAATCTTGTGTTCTTCGCTTTTACGCTTGATCACTGTTCTGTAGCGCGCTGAAATGTGGCGGTATCTTTCAGCTTGGTCAAACAGGCTGCTGCTGGTCAACACCATTCGCTCTGAGGGGCAGGCACTCATCATGGCTCTGTGAAAGCTACGGTGTAACGCACTCCATTCAGCGTTAAGTACGACCGGGCCCTCCGGCAATCTACTTTCAAGTTTTTCGAGCATATGAAAACTGGCAATGACGTGAGACTCCCAGGCATCATCACCCGTCTTCATAGACTGCTCTAAAGTGGGAAGGTCAATCAACAAGCGCATGCTGGTGATGTCTCGCAGATCAATGTCTGAAACCAATGCAACGCGAAAACCTTTGCGGTCGTCAGAGCGGACAAGGCCTTCCTCTGCAAGCCTATTGAGCGCTTCTCTTATTGGGCTTGAGGACAGGCCATAGGCATGCTGCAAATGCTCTACTTTGAGCTTGGCGCCAGGCAAAAAAGCCAAGGACAAAACATCCTGACGAAGCGAAGTGAGCGCAATTTCAATGGCTGTGGGATTTTGATTTTTATCCATAAATTATATTTTATGCATAAAAAAATTAAACACACTAAGGATTACCCTTGAAATAAGACTGTCGAGCCAAGCCCAGTTTTTGAAAGGCTTGCGAACAATGCAAAGATTATTCTTGTCTTAAACGTATGTTACAGCCATAATAGCTGTAACATACGTTTCGAGGGCTTATTCATGCTTACGATGACTTCACTTGCCGCACAAAATCAGTTCGGCACCCTGATCGACACATCCCAGCGCCAACCTGTCGCAGTAACACGCCACGGGCGCCCGGTCGCAGTGGTTCTTTCATATGAGGACTACAAAGCCGTAACGCAAACCATTCCCCTGCATGTTGCTGAGCTGATCAGTGAGAACTATGCCCTGCGCGGAAAAGATGCATCAACTGCCATGAGCCTACATCTTTCAGAAATGAGCACACAAGCGGAACAAGATGGTTTGAACGAAGCAGATAGTGCGCGAATGCTGAATGAAAAGTAAGCCTGCCTATATCGTCATAGACACCAATGTATTAATCAGCGCAGGATTGTTGCCGAACTCTAAGTCGGCTCAAGTGCTCGCAATCGCAGTTGAACAATTTGTCATTGCTCAAAATGACTCAACTTGGCATGAGCTAGAAACAAGAATTGCGCGACAGAAATTCGACCGCTATTTTGAGAAACATGGGCGACTAAAGCACCTGATTCAAATTGCGCAATCGAT
>CAXNGF010000266.1:0-3087 GCA_964201905.1 Limnohabitans sp.
ATGTAGTTAAAGCCAAATTGTTCAAACATGGTGGCAGGCACCACCATGCCCTTGGCATGCTGTTCAAAGCGCTTGGCCAACTCAAACAGCGGTGGCGCGCTTTTCAAAACATTTTTACCCATGTTCTTGGCAGTTGAATAAAAACGGCCACTCATGAGTTGTGCCAAGTAACGGTTCAAGGCTCCCACAGGTGGGCTGATCGACATGTCGTTGTCGTTCAAGATGACCAGCAATTTGCAGTCTTCAATGCCCGCGTTGTTCATGGCTTCAAAGGCCATGCCAGCGGTCATGGCACCATCACCAATTACAGCAATGGCGTGGCGTGATTCACCCTTTTGACGCGCCGCAATGGCCATGCCAAGCGCTGCAGAAATGCTGGTGGAAGAATGCGCGGTACCAAAGGTGTCGTACTCGCTTTCATCGCGGCGCGGAAAACCAGACAGGCCGCCCAATTGGCGCAAGCTGGGCATGCGTTCGCGCCTACCCGTGAGAATTTTGTGAGGGTAAGTTTGGTGGCCGACATCCCACACAATGCGGTCTTCTGGGGTATTGAACACATAGTGCAACGCAACAGTGAGCTCTACGGTGCCCAAGTTGGAACTCAGGTGCCCACCGGTTTGCGACACGTTGTCTAAAACACACTGGCGAACATCATCGGCCAAGCGAGGCAGGTCACCGCGTTTCAGTTTTCGAAGATCAGCGGGGGAGTGAATCGATTCAAGCATGTTTAATTTTTCCGTTCCACCACTTGCGTGGCCAGCGCGCGCAACGCAGCCGTGGCCGTGGTGTTCAAGCCGCTGGCATCGAGTGCCGCCAGGGCTTCTGCATAAAGTTTAGCCGCCAACTTCTGGGCCTGATCCAAGCCCATCAGTGACACATAAGTAGGCTTGTCGGCGGCGGCATCTTTGCCAGCTGTTTTGCCCAAAGTGGCCGAGTCAGAGGTCACATCCAAGATGTCGTCTACCACCTGAAAAGCCAGTCCTAATGTTTGCGCATATTGCGTGAAGGCATCGGCAATCAGGGTAGAAGGTTTGCCTGCACTGACGGCACCCAATTGCACACTGCAAAGGAGCAGTGCACCTGTTTTGAGGCGATGCATCTGACGCAATTGGTTTTCGGTCAAGGGCAAGCCCACGCTGGCCAAATCGATGGCCTGGCCACCTGCCATGCCTTGATAGCCAGAAGCTCTGGCCAACAAGGCCACTTGCGCGGCTTGCACCGTAACTTCGGTGCTGCCATCTTGGGGCGTTAAAAATTCAAAAGCCAAAGCCTGAAGGGCATCGCCTGCCAACAAAGCCTGCGCCTCACCATACTTCACATGCACAGTAGGCTTGCCTCGGCGAAGCACATCGTTGTCCATGCAGGGCATGTCATCGTGCACCAATGAATAAGCGTGAATCAATTCAACCGCACAAGCAGCTCGCAATGCCGCCACAGAACTGGGTTGGTCAGAAACCGTAGCCGCTTCTAAATCGACTCCCACAGCTTCAGCAGCGGCCAATACCAAAAGGGGCCGGAGGCGTTTGCCGCCATCCAAGACCGAGTAGCGCATCGCTTCGCCCAAACCAGCGGGTGCGTGTGCATCAATGCCCTGTTTCAAAACTTGTTCAACTTGCGCCAAACGCTCTTCGGACCAAGCTTTGAAATTGAAGTTGTTTGAAAACGGAAAGTTCATGCACCATCCCAGGGTTTCAAGGTCCCTTCATCCAACACGCTGATTTGGTTTTCAATGGCTGCCAATCTTTCGCGGCAATAAACCAAAAGCTCTGCGCCGCGTTGGTAATGGGTTAGCAATTGATCAAGGGGTAACTGACCTGATTCCAATTTGGCCAACAATTGTTCCAGTTCCAGAACCGCCTCTTCATAACTGGCGGGCAGTGCCTGGTCGGCCTGAGCTTTGGCTGAAGGTGATAGAGCTTTGGACATGACGGATTTAGATCTAAAGAAAGCATTTTAGGACGACTTCGGCCCAAAATTGCTGACCTGAGGCTACAATGCCCCTTCATCGGCGGACTTCGGTCCGCTTTTTTCGCGGGAGAGCTTAGGTTCCCCGTGTATTCCTGCCCCTTCATAGGGGGAGTCTCTAGGTCAGGTCACCCATGTCTGATTTAAGTCTTCAACTGCAGCAGGCCGCAAGCCAACTACCAGTTTCAAGCTATTTTGATGATGCGCTGTTTCAGCGCGAGCTGAAAACCATTTTTCAGCAAGGCCCCAAATATGTGGGCCATCAACTGTCCGTCCCCGAGGTCGGGGACTATCACGTTCTGCCTCAAGAGTCGGGTGGGCGAGCTTTGGTTCGCTCAAAGCAAGGCATTGAACTGATCTCCAACATTTGCAGGCACCGACAAGCCGTGATGTTGCAAGGACGGGGCTCCCTTCACACTCAGCAAAAAGGCAGTGCCGGCGGCAACATTGTGTGCCCTTTGCATCGCTGGACCTACGCTCCTGAAGGTCAACTTTTAGGGGCCCCTCATTTCGCACAAGACCCTTGTCTTAACCTTCGAAATTACCCGCTTCGCGAGTGGAATGGCTTGTTGTTTGAAGACAATGGGCGCGACATTGAAGCCGACTTGGCCGGCATGGGGCCACGCGCCGCTTTAGATTTCACCGGCTTCAAGCTTGACCATGTTGAGATGCACCAGTGCAACTACAACTGGAAAACCTTCATCGAGGTTTACCTCGAGGATTACCATGTTGAGCCGTTCCACCCTGGCCTAGGTAACTTCGTGACCTGCGATGACCTCAACTGGCAATTCAAAAAAGAATTCTCAGTTCAAACAGTGGGAATTGCCAATCGTTTGGGCAAGGCTGGCAGCCCCGTTTACGAGCGCTGGCAAAAACAACTGATGCAATACCGTCAAGGTGCCGTTCCGGAATATGGTGCCATTTGGCTCACCTACTATCCCCACATCATGGTGGAGTGGTATCCGCATGTGCTCACGGTGTCCACACTCCACCCCATCAGCCCCGAGAAAACGCTGAACATGGTGGAGTTTTATTACCCCGAAGAAATCGTGGCCTTTGAGCGTGATTTTGTAGAGGCCCAAAAAGCGGCCTACATGGAAACTTGTCTTGAAGACGACGAAA
>CAXNGF010000267.1:0-3084 GCA_964201905.1 Limnohabitans sp.
GTCCTCCAGACCGGGCATGGCAATCAAAAAATGATGCGAAAGCAGAGTGGAGGCAAAATCGGCAGACATGTCCCAATTTTAACGGCCTCCAACCCATGCACAAACCCTTTTCTACCGGCTTGGTCTGGTTTCGGCGAGATTTACGCGTTACAGACAACGCTGCGCTGTTCCATGCCCTCAAAAACTGCACCAAAGTGCATTGCGTGTTTGTTTTTGACACCGAAATCCTTCAGCACCTCCAAAGCCACGACCGGCGAGTGGCATTTATCCAAGAATCCTTGGTGGAGTTGGACGAATTGCTCAGAGCCACAGCCCTCAAGGCGGGGGCCCTGGCTTCCTTGGCTCCCAAGCTGGGGCTCATTGTTTTGCACGGCAACACCCTCAAGGAAATTCCCCATCTGGCCAAGCAAATTGAGGCGCAAGCTGTCTTTGCCAACCATGACGATGAGCCAGCGGCCCTTAGCAGAGACGCCCAAGTGCGCGGCGGCTTGGCCAATGCAGGCATTGCCTTTCATACCTACAAAGACCATGTGGTCTTTGAAAGGCAAGAGGTGCTCACTTTGGCGGGCAACCCCTATACCGTCTTCACCCCCTACAAAAACGCTTGGCTGAAGAAAGTTCAGCCCGAAGATTTGGCCGCATACCCTATTACGGACCACGCTGCAGCCTTGGTCGCTCGGCCTGCTCAGTACTGGTTGCCTGTTCCCACACTGCCCAACATCGGCTTTGAAAACATCGACCTAACCGCCCTTCACTACAAACCTGGCGCGTCTGGCGCCCAGGCTTTGGTAGCAGATTTTCTAAACCGCATTGATCGCTACGAAGAAACACGCAATTTCCCAGCTGTCAAAGGCCCCAGTTATTTAAGCGTGCACCTGCGGTTTGGCACCATTTCTATTCGGCAATTGGCTTTGGAAGCTTGGCGCCGTTACAAAACCAGCGAGGGCGCCAGCGTTTGGCTGTCAGAACTCATTTGGCGCGATTTTTACGCCCAAATTCTCGCCAATTTTCCCCATGTCACCGAGCGCTGCTTCAAGTCAGACTACGACGCCATTGAGTGGGATCATGGCCCTCACGGCAAGGCCTTATTTGCTGCGTGGTGCGAAGGCCGAACAGGCTACCCCTTGGTGGACGCAGCCATGGCACAAATCAATCAAACGGGCTACATGCACAATCGCCTGCGCATGGTGGTGGCGTCTTTTCTCACCAAAGATTTAGGTGTCGATTGGCGCTGGGGCGAAAAATACTTTGCTCAGCATCTTATTGACTTTGATTTGTCGGCCAACAATGGCGGTTGGCAATGGGCCAGTTCAAGCGGCTGCGATGCACAGCCCTATTTCCGAATTTTCAACCCTGTCACGCAGAGCGAAAAATTCGATCCAAAGGGTAAATTCATCAAACGTTATTTGCCTCAGTTGGCTGCACTGGAGGCCGCCGACATCCATGCCCCATGGGAAGCCAAACCCCTGGCTCTGCAAGCCGCAGGCATTAGCCTTGGAAAAGACTATCCTCTTCCCGTGGTAAACCACGCAGAAGCCAGAGAAAAAACCTTGGCACGCTACGCCGTGGTGAAGAAATCAAGCTAACAACGGCCCCTAGAGGCCGCCGGAAATTAGCTTAGATGGCCACCATTTCAAAGTCTTCTTTGCGTGCGCCGCACTCAGGGCAGGTCCAGTTCATGGGCACATCGGCCCAGGCAGTACCAGGGGCTATGCCATCTTCAGGGCATCCAGCGGCCTCGTCGTAAATCCAGCCGCAAATTAAGCACATCCAAGTTTTAGTATCAGTCACAGTGTGTCACCGGTGTCGAATAGAATGAAGAGATTGTATCGGGCTTCACTGTAACTCATGACCACGACATTACCGCCGTCAGACCTGCCTGTGGACGACCTCGAAAATGAGGCGGAAGCCGTCATTGCTTGCGTTTTGGTGTTCAACGCCAGCGACCCCAGCGGCGCCAGCGGCATCAGCGCAGATGTTTTGGCCATAGCATCGGTCGGCGCTCATGCCCTGCCCGTCCTTACAGGTGCCTACGCACGAGATTCGGCCCAAATATTTGACTTTTTCCCCTTCGGTGAAGAAGCTGTGGGCGATCAAGCCAGGGCTGTTTTAGAAGACATCCCGCCACAGGTCATCAAAATTGGCTTTGTTGGAAGTGCTGAAAACATCAGCATCATTGCAGAGCTCACTGCCGACTATGACGGTGTGCCGGTCGTGGCCTACATGCCCAATCTTTCTTGGTGGGAGGAAGATCAAATAGATCAATACCTCGACGCCTTTCGCGAATTGATACTGCCACAAACCAGCATTCTGGTGGGCCATCACAGCACTTTGCGCCGCTGGCTTTTGCCCGATTGGTCCAGTGAAAAAAACCCTGGCCCCCGCGACATTGCCAAAGCAGCTGCCGAGTTGGGCGTGCCTTACACCCTGGTCACAGGCATCACCGCCAACGACCAGCACATCGACAACGTCTTGGCCACCCCCGAAACCGTGGTGGGCCATGAAAAGTTCGAGCGCATTGAAGCTGTTTTCAGCGGCGCAGGTGAAACACTTTCAGCCGCACTGGCCGCCCTTATTGCTACGGGGCTCGATTTATCTGCCGCCGCCAGTGAAGCTTTGCACTATTTAGACCGTTGCTTAGACGAGGGCTTTCGCCCCGGCATGGGCAAGGTCATACCCGATCGCCTATTTTGGGCGCTGCCCGATGCCGAGGACGATGAGTCCGAAGTGGAAGGCCCCGACATGAACGCTGATTTTTTTGAAATGTCCATTAATGAAACCAAACACTGACCTCAACGACACCCTGTTCGAACGCGCTCGCCAAGTTATTCCTGGCGGCGTTAATTCACCCGTGCGCGCATTTCGCGCTGTGGGCGGCACACCTCGCTTTGTGAAGCGCGCTGAAGGCGCTTATTTTTGGGATGCCAACGGCAAAAAATACATCGACTACATCGGTTCATGGGGCCCCATGATCTTGGGCCACGGCCACCCTGCTGTTTTAGAAGCCGTGCAAAAAGCGGCCTTAGATGGTTTTTCTTTTGGCGCCCCCCCCGAGCGCGAAGTGGAACTGGTCGAAGCTCTGCT
>CAXNGF010000268.1:0-3076 GCA_964201905.1 Limnohabitans sp.
CATTCAAACGCCAGTCAGGGTGATCGCCGGAACGCCCGTGGGGACTGTGCGCATGCACGAAGATGGTCGATTTTCGACCCCCTCAGGCAAAGCACGCTTTATACCTTCGCCCCAACCTTGGCCAGGCTATGCAGCCGCCGTGACGGCGCAACGAAAAAAATATCGCTTTTGGATCAACAATGGCCGGTCCAATCACATTTGGCAAACCTCTTACCATCACAGACACATCCCGTTTTACAACGACCGCTTCCCTGTCCCTTACTTAGAGATGAATGCACAAGACGCCAAAAGTTTAGGCATCCAATCGGGTGACATGGTTGAGTTGCACAACGATGTGGGCACCGTTCAAGCAATGGCTTATATCACTGATGCCGTTAAAAAGGGGCACACCTTCATGCTGTTTGGCCAACCCAGAGGGGCAGCTGGTGATCTGATTTCAGACCATGTAGACCCGAACACGACCATACCGTACTACAAGGGCGTTTGGGCCGACATCCAACGCATCGGCCCCATGCCGGAGGCTGCGCGCAAGTCCAGCTTGGCTCCCACCAATGTTGCCGAATAAATGCTAAACCAGCGCGTGACTTGTCGCATTGCCAAAATCATCAGCATCAGCTTGTGTGCTCTGATGTTGATCGCCTGTGAGCGTAGCGCACCGGGATCGAGTTCACATGCGGATTCATTTGAAAAGCAGCAGCTCAATGGCCACGATTTTCGTGGTGCCCATTTGGCTGGGGCTAAATTCGATGGTGCTGTCCTTGTGGGTGCAAATTTCGTGGGCGCCAATTTGAAGGGTGCATCCTTCAAAGGCGCTGATTTGCGTGAAGCCTATTTGCGAGAAGCCAATGCACAGGGAGCAGACTTCACTGGTGCAAATTTGGCGGGCGCCGATTTAACCCGATCTCATTTGAAGCAAGCACGCTTTGATGGAGCCGATCTGACACTGGCACGCATGGATTCTTCTAATTTGGAGCAAGCCAGTCTTCGTCGAGCCTTCATGCCTGGCGCAAGTTTGATCAAAGTTCAAATGAGCGATGCCAATTTTGAAAATGCTTTTTTACAATCCACTGTGTTGACTCAGTCCGTCATGAAACGGGCCGTACTCAAAGGCAGCATGATGGGAGCACAAGGACTTGCCCAGCAAGGCCCCTCCCCCGCCAAAATGGCCGGTGTTGACCTGCAACAAGCCGACCTGTCTGGCGCAGATTTGACAAGCGTGAACCTGAGCGAATCGAACTTAGACGGCGCAAAATTTATTCAGGCCAAGCTTGATCACGCCAACCTGACTTGGGCTCACGCTCGAGGGGCCGATTTCAATCAAGCACGCATGTCTTGGACACGCGCCTACGGACTAGACCTCAGTGAGGCCAGGTTAGACGGCGCCATCCTGATGCAAACCCAGTTTGAAGGCGCCAATTTAACGAACGCCTCTTTTCGTGGTGCCCAATTGGTCAACACAAACCTGAATCAGACTCAACTCAAAGGCTTGATCACTCAAGGAATGCAAGCCCACCATGTCTTGGCCCATGGCGCAAAAAATGTCCCCCCTGAAATCGCACCGCCGAGCTTGCCATGACGATTTTCGAAAAAGAGGAAGAAGCCATGCCCAATCAATTGCTTGAATCTCAACCCCTTTCCGACCCAAAATCCTTAGCCCCGGAAACCAAGGATACCGTTTCGCACGCAAGTACAAACGCGTTATCGCGCGCCATGCTAGGTGAATTTGTTGGCACCTTTGTGCTTGTTTTTTTCGGCGTTGGTGTCGTCAATGCTGCCGTAGTCACAGGCGCGCAAGTAGGTCTTTGGCAAGTTGCTGTTGTTTGGGCAATTGGTGTTAGTTTGGGTATTTTTTCCTCCAATGCGTTATCTGGGGCACACCTGAACCCTGCAATCACTTTGGTTTCAGTGGTCTATGACCGCTTTCCAATTGGCCGCGCCATCTCCTATGCCTTTGCACAAGTCGCAGGCGCAATGGCAGCATCTATGGTTTTGTATGCCATGTTTGCAGAGTCTATTTTAGAGTTTGAACGGCGACATGGACTGCTTCGGGGCGGCCCTGCGAGCGAGCGAAGCGCCATGGTATTCGGAGAGTATTTTCCCAATCCAGCAGTGTTTGGAACTGCAGAAGACGCATGGCGAATTGTCAGTCTGCAAGGCGCTTTCACAGCCGAAATGGTTGGCACTGCCATGCTCGCCTTCATCATTGCAGCAGTCACCCACGAACGAAACCAAGCAAGACCTCCTGCAGCCGTTCAGGCGATCATGATAGGTTTAGGTGTTGCGGCCATTATTTCAGTCATTGCTCCGTTAACACAAGCGGGCCTGAACCCTGCACGCGATCTCGGCCCGAGAATAATTTCATGGTTCCTAGGCTGGGGTGAGATCGCCTTTCCTGGACCACGCGGCGGTTGGTTGAGTGTGTACATCATTGCCCCCATGTTGGGTGCTTTGATTGGAGGCGGGCTTTACCGACTCATGGCGGGACATTTTTTAGACCCAGCGCCCGAAAGCTCATGAACCATATCTCTGGGCTCGCAGACGTGTCCAAAAATATTTCAATATGGCGCAAACAAACTCGCAAAGATTTAATCGATCTAAGGCTACAAGCAAGTGCGCGTGACCGGCGCATCTGGAGTCGGCAGATAGGTCAATTTTTGAATCGCCTCTTACCCAATCCTGAGGGCCAAGTCTTAGGATTTTGTTGGCCATATCAAGGTGAACCCAACGTATTAAGCGTAGTTCACCGATGGATTGAGAGAGGGGGCGCCGCTGCCCTTCCTGTCGTTGTACAACACCAAGCACCTATGGTCTTTAGGCCATGGCATCCCGCCGCACCTATGACCACCGGCGTTTATGGTATTCCGGTTCCAATTGATGAATCGCAACTGCATCCTGATGTTTTGCTGATTCCTTTGACCGGGTTTGACAAATTCGGTTTTCGACTTGGTTACGGTGGTGGTTTTTTTGATCGAACTGTGGTGTCATTGGAGCCACGTCCAAGAATGATTGGCGTAGGCTTTGAGCTGTCACGAATAGCTTCTATACACCCTCAGCCTCATGATCAACCCATGGATTT
>CAXNGF010000269.1:0-3069 GCA_964201905.1 Limnohabitans sp.
AAACATTCATCACAATGGCTTCGATGCCTTGTTCAACCCAAGGCCACCAAGCATCGATGTTTTGACGCATGTGGTCCAAACCACCAACTTGATCGTTCAAGTGAAACTTGACAGCACCACAGCAACCAGCGGCTGGCGGCACGACCACCTGAATGCCGCACGCATTGAGCACGCGGGCTGTGGCTGTGTTGATATTGGGCATCATGGCGGGCTGTACACAACCGGCCAACATCAAGACCTTGCGGGTGTGCGTTTCTTGCGGCCAAGCACCGGCATTTTGTGGCGCAGGCACTTTGGCTTTCATTGCAGCAGGCAGCAGGGCACGAACGCTTTGTCCCAACTTCATAGCGGGCCCAAAGAGGGACGAGGTAAGTCCTTCTTTGAGTGCCCAACGCAGCGAGCGCTCTTTCAGTGGTCTTTGTACTTTGGCATCGACGACTTTGCGTCCCAAGTCAACCAAGTGGCCATATTCAACGCCGCTAGGGCAAGTGCTTTCGCAATTGCGACAAGTCAGGCATCGGTCTAAATGCAGCTGTGTTTTGCGGGTGGGCGTTGCTCCCTCAAAGACTTGCTTCATAAGGTAGATGCGGCCGCGTGGACCATCTAGCTCATCGCCCATCAGTTGGTAAGTGGGACAGGTGGCTGAGCAAAAGCCACAGTGCACACATTGGCGCAGAATGGCCTCGGCCTCTTGGCCGATAAGGGTGTTTTGAAACTCAGGTGCGAGTTGGGTTTGCATGTTGAGCCTCAGAAGTGCGCGTTCAGTCTTCGCGGGCTGAAAATGCCCGCAGGGTCAAATTCGTTTTTCAACGCGTGTTGAATGCGTTGCTGCACCGTATCGAGCGGCGCGAAAACCGGCGTGCTCACGTTCAGTGCGGCGCTGGCTTGCTGGGGCCGCCTAAACAAAGTGGCTTGTCCGCCAACGCTGGCGGCGGCTTGACGGATACTTTGCACCTCACTGAGCGGCGCCCAAATCCAGCGCTGTGCGCCGTGCCATTCAATGAGCGTCTCGCTTGCACTGTTTGGCAATTTTAAAACGGGCGCAGTTTGCGGCACAGACAAACGCCAAAGTGCCATGTCTTTGGAGGTGCTGTGTTCGGTGAAAAATGGCAAGGCTTGGTCTCGGCACAAGGCCCAATCCTGGGCGGCAGATTCAGCCGACTGCGTCATCAATTTGCTTTGCAGCTTGGCAACATCTTGCGACATGCGCAGCTTGGCCGCTTGCACCGCAGCCAAGGCACCACGCAAGCGAACAAACAACATCTCTGGTGCGCCAGCTTGGGTGCTGTCTTTGACCCAGCAACTGGCGTTCAATGGCAAAGGCTGGCCTCCCCATTGGTGCAATAAATTCAAGGCTTGTTCTTGCGGCAGAGCGCACATCAAAAAAGCCTCGGCTGGGGCAACGGGCAAAACCTTGAGAGACACTTCGGTGATCAAACCCAAGGTGCCCCAACTGCCGGCAAGCAATCGACTGACGTCGTAGCCCGCCACGTTTTTCATCACCTGGCCCCCAAAGCTAAGGTGTTCGCCGCGGCCATTGATGAAGCGCAGCCCCAAGACAAAGTCTCTAACCGCTCCTGCGCTGGCCCTGGCAGGGCCACTTAAACCTGCTGCCACCATACCGCCGACTGTGGCATGGCTGTGATGATTGTTGCCCGCGTTCAATTTGAAATGGGGCGGCTCAAAGGCCAAGCACTGACCCTGCTCTGACAACGCTGCCTCTAACTCTTGCAAGGGCGTGCCAGCTGATACCGTCACGACCAACTCACTGGGTTCATATTGAACGATGCCCTTGAGTCCACGTGTTTCCAGCAATTCGCCTTCCAATGATTCGCCATAAACATCGTGGCTGCCCGAGCCATGAATGCGAAACGTCTTTCGCGGCCCATCAGCTTGCGCGGCGGCAGATCGAATGGTGTCCAAAAGCGCGGGCAGATCAGGGAGCAGCTCTGCGCTTTGGCTGGGTTGGGGGCTTGCGTGCATGTGCCAATGTTAAACGGCTGAGCGCTCATTTAGTCGCTTTCTTGCTTTTTCGCCTGCAAGAAAGTGGTCAATTCAGTTGTTGAAAAAACTCACAGGTAGGCCGGGTGTCTCTACGCGCGTTGCAAACACACAGCCTGAGTCAGGCAAGGCCTGCAGTTCTTCAGCACTGCGCCCATGGGCCGACGTGGTGATGAACAAAGTGCACAAATCTTCACCGCCAAAACAGGGCATGGTGGGGCATTGGACAGGCGTTTCAATGAATGCCACGCAACGTCCATCTGGCGCAAGCTTGGCCAAACGATGGCCCTCGTACATGGCTGCATAGTAAAAGCCTTCTGCATCCACCGCTGCACCATCGGGACGGCCGCAATAAGCTTGTGCGCTGGCGGAGCCATAAACCCAATTTTTTGGTTTGGGCTGAAATTGGGCAAACACCCTTTCACGGCTCATTGTTTGGGTGTTTGCGTCATAGTCCCACGCCCTGATGCAATGAGCACCGGTGTCCGACCAGTAAAGGGTGCGCCCATCGGGTGCCCAAGCAAGGCCATTGGCCACGGTGGCGTCTCCTGCCTTGATCTCTAAACGGCCGTCCGCCTGCAATGCATACAACACAGCCGCCGCTTGATCGCGCGGCTCAAACATAGAGCCGCTCCAAAAGTTGCCTGCCGGATCGCACTTGCCATCGTTGAACCGCAACTGCGCTGTGTCGTAGGGCGCCGCTGCCAACAACTGCCTTGGGCCGCCCCATGTCCGAGCGCGATAAACACCGCTGCGCGTGGCAATCACCCAACCACCTTGGACGGCAGGCGCAAAGCAACCTGGCTCCTCGCCCAGTGGCCAGTCTTCAATTTTTTGCTCGCACAGCAAGTCAGCCTGCAAAGCCATTCGGCGTAAGCGTTGGCCGGGAATGTCAAGCCAATACAAGCAATTTTCTGTGGGGTGCCAAAACGGCGACTCGCCCAAACCATCTGCCTGAGATGTGATGCGCTGCCATTTGGGATGGATCAAGTGAGGCGTCGTGGTCATTTTAAAAATTGAGCGATAGGATGGTGAGATTGTGAGTTAAGAATTCGATATAAAAGAAGC
>CAXNGF010000270.1:0-3067 GCA_964201905.1 Limnohabitans sp.
ACTGGAACAAAGTGCTTGACCAAGACTTGCTCAAGCCGATTGCCGATGAAGTTGAGCAAAAAGCCGAAGTCCGTTTGATTGGCTATGCTGGTGGCGGTGTTCGCAATATTTTCTCCAACAAACCCGCCGGTAATTTGACCGATCTCAAAAATCTGAAAGTACGCGTTCAAGGCGCACCCATTTGGAGCCGCACCTTCGCGGCTGTGGGCATGGCACCTACCGTCATTGCTTACAACGAGGTCTATAACGCCATTCAAAACGGTGTGATCAATGCGGGTGAAAATGAAGCAGCAGGTGTTGAAGCCATGAAGTTTTACGAAGTGGCCCCTAGCATCTTGATGACACGCCACGCCATTACCATTCGCCCACTTTGCTTCTCAGTAAAGACGTTGAAGAAATTACCTGCAGATTTACAAGCTGCCATCATCAAGGCAGGTAAAGAAGCTGGTGCCTATGGTCGTCAAATTGAGTCCTCTGAAGATCAGGCCAAGCTCGACAAATACGCCAAAGAAGGCAAATTAAAGCAAGTGCCTTTTACACAGCGTGCAGAAATGCAAAAACTGGTTGACCCTGTCATGGCCGCTTACGCTAAAGAAGTGGGCGCCGATGCCATTTTTGCCAAAATCAACAGTTTGAAATAAAACTGCATGAGGTAAAACGGGCAACCTCGGGTTGCCCGTTGTGTTTAATCTCTGGAAAACCAATGCAAAAAATACTTTCATTGATCGATCGACTGCTTCATTTTTTGCTCATTACCACCGTGTTGCTTTTGATCATTCCAGTCAGTCTTCAAATTTTTTCTCGTTTCACCGAATTGATTCCGCGGTACATGTGGACCGAGGAGATGAGTCGGTTCTTCTTTGTTTGGCTCATCATGCTAGGAGCCACTCTTGGCGTGCGCGAGCGTCTTCACTTCGATGTCGATTTTTTGCCTGAGCTTTCGCCCCGCGCAACCCATGTGCTTCTTCGTCTAAGCCAAACAGCTATGCTGGTTTTTTCTGCCGTCATTCTCTACTGGGGCATTGAGTTCACAAAGTTTGGCTGGAATCAAACTTCCGAGTTGGCAGAAATGCCTATGTGGTGGATCTTCATTGCATGGCCCATTGCCGGTTTTTTATGGATTGTTTTTATGCTAGATCACATTTTTAATGCGAGCGACATCAGCGAAAGTTCTAACCAGGGGTCCGTGATTTGAGCGCTTCACTTCTTTCGCCTTCAATGGCGGCACTTGTTCTTTTTGGCACTTTCTTTTTGCTACTGGCAATCCGTGTCCCTGTCGCCTTTGCGCTAGGACTCGCTGCTTTGCCTGTCCTCATTCTCGAACCTCGATTGTCTCCCATGGTCTTGTTCAATGAAATGTTCAAGTCTTACAACTCATTCATATTGTTAGCGGTCCCCTTCTTTCTGCTCACTGCCAATTTAATGAACAGTGGCGGAATCACAGAACGATTAATGCGCTTATCGCGCGCTTTGGTTGGCCACTTTCCAGGTGGTCTTGCACAGGTCAATGTGATCTTGTCGGTTTTCTTTGCAGGCATCTCAGGTTCATCAACTGCAGATGCAGCCAGCCAAGGTAAGCTTTTCATCGAGGCGCAGGTGAAGGAAGGCTATGACTTGTCTTTCTCTATTGCCATTACTGCAGTTTCTGCTGTGCTTGCCGTGATCATTCCGCCATCGATCTTGATGGTGGTCTGGGGTGGGGTTATTTCTACGTCCATCGGCGCAATGTACTTGGCCGGCATTGTGCCGGGTTTGTTGATTGGATTGGCCCAAATGGCCACGGTCCATGCCTATGCCAAAAAACGCAACTACCCCGTCTACCCTCGCGCAAATTTATCGGAAATATACAAGGCTGCCATTGTGTCCATTCCGGCCATGCTGACACCCGTCATCATTGTCGGCGGCATATTGATTGGCCTTTTCACAGCAACAGAATCTGCAGCTGTCGCGGTCTTGTATGCGGCCGTGCTGTCAATGCTTTTCTACCGCGAAATGAATTGGAAAAGTTTCATTGCAGCCATTGTGGACACAGGCAAACTCAGTTCAGTCGCTTTGTTTTGTGTCGGTACTGCATCGGTCTTTGGCTGGTTGCTAGCCTATTACCAAATTCCTAAAGCACTGCTGGCCAATGTGACAGACTGGGGGCTTGGTGTCATTGGCGTCGGCCTTTTGATCGCTGGCGCCTTTTTGGTTGTGGGCTGCTTCCTAGATGCCATACCAGCCATTATTATTGTCGGAACCACCTTGCAGCCATTGGCCGAATCAGTGGGCATGCACCCTGTGCACTTTGCCATTGTTGGTATTGTGTCTTTGGCCTTTGGTCTCATCACACCGCCCTATGGGATGTGCCTGATGATTTCGTGTGCCGTTGCCAAAGTACCTATCAGTTTTGCCATCAAAGACACCATGATCATGCTGATTCCCATGCTGGTGGTACTGATGGCCATCATTGTGTTTCCAGATATCGTGCTGTTTTTGCCGCGGTTTTTCTCGCCTGAAATGATCAAGTAATTCTGCAGTCTTGTATTTAGATTAATTTCAAAGATATTTTGTTTCAATCAATTTCACATGCCCACTTGTGCCTGTCCAATCGCTTAATCGGTACCCCTAAGTTCTACCCTCCTTGGGGTATGCCAATATCGACGACGAACTTCGCGTTCACAGTCCAATTGGTGAGGTTGCGAGCTTTGCCAATGAGCTGCCCCACAATCTGCAGATATCGACAAGGGCACGGCTAGAGACTCATAGCGTTGAACCACGCGAGACGCAGGGTGGCCATATCGATTTCGATAACCTGCTTGAACCACCGCCCATTGAGGCCTAAGGGCTTCAATGAAACCATTCGTAGAAGAGGTTTGACTGCCATGGTGGGGCACCAACAAAATATCGACTGGCTGCAAGGCTAAACGTTGAAGCAAAGCCAACTCTTGGGGCGCCTCGATGTCTCCGACCAGCAAGGCACTTGCCAAGCTTCGATCATGCGCATTTTTTGAAGAGGCCATTTGACTTGTATCTACTCTCAAAACACAGCTCAAGGCATTGGCGCCAGCCTGCTTGTTGTAATCGG
>CAXNGF010000271.1:0-3045 GCA_964201905.1 Limnohabitans sp.
AACCCAGCGCCACACCCGTCAAACAAAGTAGCATTGTTTTGTACCCTCATTTTCAAAAATCAGTTGTCCCTGGTTGGCTAGACAAAAGTTTGAAATGGCGGCACAAAGCCACGCCATTTTTAGACAACACGGTGGTCTTGGCACCTAATCCAGAATGGGTCAAAACCTTGCCTAATGGCAAGCTCCCAGACCGAAAAGACTTTTCAAGCTACGGCCAAGATTTGCAATCGCGCGTGAAAGTTTGGCAAGCCGCAGTGTCGGCCAGTGAGCAAATGGCGGATGAGTTTGCAGCTTGGCTTCGCCAACCTCAGATGGCAAAGGTTCAAGACCTTTAATTACAAAGAGCTTGCCAACATTTCACGGTATTCCTCTGGGGTGGCAATGCGTGGATTGGTTTTGTGGCAATGATCGGCCATAGCGCCATGGATAATTTTGTCAAACATCGAGGCTGTGACCCCCATGGCCGCCAGACCGGTTGGCAACCCCAAACGAGCACTCATGTCTTGAATGGCTTGCGGTATGTCTGTACCCGAACTCAATCCCATGACTTGCGCCATGCGGTTTAAACGGTTTTCCTTTTGCACCGACTCAGCGCTGGCATTGAACTGAACGACCGCTGGCAAAAACATGGCATTCAAAGTGCCATGATGCAATCTTGGATTGACGCCACCTAAGCTGTGACTCAATGAGTGAACACATCCCAGACCTTTTTGAAAAGCCATGGCACCCTGCATGGACGCACTCATGAGGTTCATGCGTGCTTCTTTGTCTTGGCCATTTTGAGTAGCCCGTTCGATGTGAGCCCATGCGCGTTGTAAGCCATCCAAGCCAATGCCATCTGCGGGAGGATTGAAGGTGGCCGCCATGAAGGTTTCCATGCAATGGGCAATGGCGTCCATGCCGGTAGCCGCAGTCAGCATGGGTGGCAATCCGAAGGTCAACTCTGGGTCGCAAATGGCTGCCTTGGGCACAATGAACCAAGAATGAAAGCCCAATTTGCGACCATCATCGACAATCAAAATGGCGCCTCGCGCCACTTCACTGCCTGTACCACTGGTGGTGGGAACCGCAATGATGGGCGCCACACGGTCGGTGATTTTGAGTGAGCCACCTTCAATGGTGGCGAATGTTTTCAAGGGCCCTTCATGGCTAACTGCAATGGACACGCATTTGGCGCAGTCGATTGAGGATCCGCCACCAACGGCAATCAAGCCATCGCAGCCATGGGACTTGTAGACATCACTGGCAGCCCTGACAGCCGCCTCAGTTGGGGTGGAGGGGGTTTGGTCAAATACTGATACTTGAACGCCGGCAAGCGCATCCAATGCCTTTTGCAAAACACCTGCAGCCTTGACGCCTTGGTCTGTCACGATAAGGGGCTTGTGAATACCGACCCGTTCGCACTCTTGCTTTAAAAGCTGAATTGCGCCGAAATCGATTTGGATTTGTGTGACGTAATTGATAAAGGCCATAATGATTTCTAGTAATGCGTTACGATTGAACTCAACTCTAATGCATGCTGTGCTTGAAGTCAGCCTCCACAACCCTCACTCAGTCACATGGGCGATAAATAAGTCACCATGATTTACCATCGCAATCCTCACAGTCGACTTACCGATGCCATGCACTTGGAATTGGCCAACATCCATCTGACAGGACGTTCACCTGTGTTGATGTTGAATGCACAACAAACACGTTTTAGAAAGATAAGCGAGATATGAAACGAAGTGATTTCCGATTTTTCCACCGTCTGCGCGTGCGCTGGGCCGAAATCGACATGCAAAAAATTGTCTTCAATGGACATTATTTAACTTATATCGATACAGCAGTCACCGCGTATTGGGGCCGCTTGGCACTGCCTTACGAAACGGCTTTTCAGTTGCTGGGGGGTGAGTTGTATGTGAAAAAGGCCACGCTTGAATACCATGCCTCTGCCGTCATGGACGACGATCTTAGTATTGGCATGAAATGCAGCAAAGTGGGCAACTCGTCCATGGTGTTTGAAGCGGGTATTTTTCGAGGTGATAAGTTGCTGATCAGTGGCGAATTAATTTATGTTTTTGCCGACCCCCAAACACAAACCTCCAAACCCATTCCAGAAGCCCTGCGGCACATCTTGCTCATTTATGAAGCAGGGCAGCCTGTGGTTGATCTCAAAATTGGTTCATGGTCTGAAATGAAAACCATGGCCGCGGCTTTGCGACATGAAGTTTTTGTAGACGAACAAGAAGTTCCAGTCGAGCTTGAGTTGGATGAACTAGACCATCAAGCTGTGCATGCCGTGGTGCTGAACAAACTGGGGCAAGGCGTCGCAACAGGGCGCCTTTTGCAGCCTCAAGACAAAGTGGCTCAAATTGGCAGAATGGCTGTTTCAAAGCCTCTAAGAGGCGGCAATCTAGGTCGAATGCTTGTAGAGTCCTTCATTGACATTGCACGTCAAAGGGGTGATCGTGAAGTCATCTTGCATGCGCAGTGCAGCGCAGAAGTTTTTTACCGCAAGCTAGGATTCAAAGCTCATGGCGAGGTCTTTCAAGACGCAGGCATTGATCACATTGAAATGACGCTTAAGTTAAATTGAATGCGCTTAAAGGTCTTCTAGTAAAGGATAGGGAAGCGCCTTGAGAATCAAGCTTGGGCCACCTGACTGCCCCAAGTGCAATGCATGGTCTGAAGCACTGAGTTGCAGTGATGCAATGCCCCACCACTGCGGTGCTTGGCCATCAAGAGGCTCGAACTTGCCTGCACTCGAGACCATCCCGCAGGCTTGCTCGGAATCTTCGGAGGAAAAAATTTCTTGGCCTACCTGCATGGCAGCAGAACATGAAACAATGAATGCTCTGCGTTTTAAAGTACCTCGAAACTGGCTTCTGGCTACAACCTCCTGACCTGGGTAGCAACCCTTCTTAAAACTCACACCTTCTACAGATTCGTAGTTCAACATTTGCGGCACAAAGGCCTCGGCTGTTGCCGTTTGAACCATGCTGATACCTGATAGCACCTCAGCAAGAAGCCAGTCTTGCTCGGTCATGTTGGGGTAGGGCTGGC
>CAXNGF010000272.1:0-3036 GCA_964201905.1 Limnohabitans sp.
CAGCCAATTATGAAATTCCAAGGGACCGAAAACTACGTTGCCACGCAAGATTTAAAGCTGTCCGTCAATGCCGCCATCACCTTAAAGCGACCTCTGCTGGTGAAAGGCGAACCTGGCACAGGTAAAACCATGTTGGCAGAGGAAGTCTCTGAAGCGCTGGGCTTGAAACTTATTCAGTGGCACATCAAATCGACCACCAAAGCGCAACAGGGTCTATATGAGTACGACGCTGTTAGTAGACTGCGCGACAGCCAGCTGGGCGATGAAAAAGTCAAAAACATTGAAAACTACATCATCAAGGGTGTGTTGTGGCAAGCCTTTACTGCCGACGAGCCCGTGGCCATCTTGATTGATGAGATCGACAAAGCCGACATTGAGTTTCCCAATGACTTGCTGCGTGAAATTGACCGCATGGAGTTTTATTGCTACGAAACTCGCCAGCTGATCAAAGCCAAAACTCGACCTGTGGTGTTTATCACTTCTAACAATGAGAAGGAATTGCCCGACGCCTTCTTGCGTCGCTGCTTCTTCCACTACATCAAGTTTCCAGAAGCCGACACCATGAAACAAATTGTGGATGTGCATTTTCCCAATTTGAAAAAAGAGCTGCTGGCCGTGGCTTTGAAAAACTTTTACGACGTTCGCGGGCTGCCTGGTTTGAAAAAGAAACCCTCTACCAGCGAACTGCTCGATTGGCTCAAACTTTTGGTGGCTGAAGACATTCCATTGGAAGCACTGCAAAGTGCAGACCAAAAAGTCAGTGTGCCACCACTGGTGGGCGCCTTGCTTAAAAACGAACAAGACGTGAGCTTGTTTGAAAAGTTGGTTTTCATGAACCAACGCAATCGCTAAGATCCAAAGCATGTCCCTCAGTCCTCTTCTTGAAGGCCTCGCTGATGCCGTTGGCTTTGTCGGTGGAGCGCTGATTGGTTTTTGGATAGGTCAACTGCTTGGATGGAATATTTTTGCCAGCGGTTATGGCAATGAAAGCATTGGCGGCATTGTGTTGGTAGGTTTAGGGGGTGGCTTAGGATTGCAATTGTCACGTCGATGGCAGGCAAGCCAGGCCAACCAAGCCGAAGAAACCGATGATAAAAAAAGCGACACCTCAAAGAAAGATCTTTGATGAATTCGACTCATTCATTCTTACAAGGCATTGAGCTTCAAGGTCGGCACGTCGCTTTGGTTCCATTGAACATGACGCACCACGACGATTTGGTAGATGCCGTGAAAGATGGCGAACTCTGGCGGCATTGGTATACCGTCATTCCCACGCCAGAAAAGATGAATGATGAAATTCTGCGTCGCCTTCAACTTCATGAACAAGGCAGCATGCTGCCGTTCACAGTTTTGCGAGATGGCAAAGCTGTGGGCATGACCACCTACATGAACATTGATTCAGCCAACAAACGTGTTGAAGTTGGCTCTACTTGGTACCGTACCAATGTACAGCGAACGTCTCTGAACACTGAATGCAAACGACTTTTATTGGCGCACGCGTTTGAGCAACTCAACTGCATTGCAGTGGAATTTAGAACTCATTTTTTCAACCAACAAAGCCGCAATGCCATTGAACGCTTGGGCGCCAAATTGGATGGGATTCTTCGCAATCACGCCATCAACACACATCCCGATGCCATGGGCGCACTTCGCGACACGTGCGTCTACAGTATTTTGAACACCGAGTGGCCTTCTGTGAAGGCTAACTTGGATTACCAACTCAGTCGTTCGCGCAAGGCCTAAACCATGCTGATTGATTTCTTTTATACACTTCGTGCCGCCAAATTGCCGGTGTCTGTTCGCGAGTACCTCAATGTGCTTGAAGCCCTTCAAGCAAATGTGGTGGGCCCCGCTTCTGACGCCTGCAGCATTGACGACTTCTATCACTTAAGCCGTACGGTCATGGTGAAAGACGAGAAGCATTACGACAAGTTTGACAAAGCCTTTGGTGCTTACTTCAAAGGCGTTGAAATGCTCACCGACTTCACCAAAGAAGTGCCGCTCGAATGGTTGCAAAAAATTCTAGAAAAAGAACTCACGCCCGAACAAAAAGCCGCCATTGAAAAAATGGGCTGGGACGAGTTGATGGAGACTTTGAAAAAACGTCTCGAAGAACAAAAAGAGCGCCACGAAGGTGGCAACAAATGGATTGGCACAGGCGGCACATCGCCTTTTGGCAATGGCGGCCAAAACCCCCAAGGTATTCGCATTGGCGGCAAAGGTGGCCAACGCAGCGCTGTGAAAGTATGGGAGCAACGCGCTTATCGCGACTACGACGACACCCAAGAACTGGGTACACGCAACATCAAAGTGGCATTGCGCCGCCTGCGCAAGTTTGCGCGCGAAGGCTCTGTAGAAGAACTTGACTTGCCAGACACCATTCGCGCCACGGCAGCCAATGCGGGCTACTTGGACATCAAGATGATTCCTGAGCGGCATAACAACGTGAAGGTGTTGCTGCTCATGGACGTGGGCGGCACCATGGACGACCACATAGCGCGGGTTGAAGAATTGTTTTCTGCTGCCAAGGCAGAGTTCAAACACCTAGAGTTTTATTATTTCCACAACTGTGTATATGACTTCATGTGGAAGAACAACAAACGCCGCTACGCAGAAAAATTTCCAACTTGGGATATTCTGCGCAAGTACAACAAAGACTACAAACTGATCTTTGTGGGCGATGCCACCATGAGCCCCTATGAAATTTTGCAACGCGGCGGCAGCGTGGAATACAACAACGAAGAGACAGGTGCAGAGTGGCTACAACGGCTTACGCACACCTTCCCTAAATATGCTGGGATCAACCCTGAACCTCAGGGCGTTTGGCAATACCGCCAAAGCATTGCCGTGGTTCAACAACTCATGAGTAACCGCATGTTCCCCCTCACCCTTAAGGGTTTGGAAGATGCCATGCGCATGATGAGCAAATAAATAACCATTCAGAAAACTTTTTCTCGGAGCCCCTATGACCAAGGCCTATCACATTGGACAAGTCACAGTTCACAATCCTGAGGGATACCAGAAGTACGCTCAACA
>CAXNGF010000273.1:0-3028 GCA_964201905.1 Limnohabitans sp.
AAGCGCAATCCACCGCCACAGCGCATGCCAGAACCTATGCCGCTGTGACCGGTGTGAAAAATGGCGGGCAACTTGTGTGCGTTGATCACCTCGTAAATGGGCCAGGCCATTTTGTTGTAGGGGTGAAAGCCCTGAACGGTGGGGTGAAACTTAAAGCCTTTGATGCCTTCTTCCTTAATGAGTCGCTCTGCTTCACGCGCACCCATCTTGCCTTTGTGAGGGTCGATGCTGGCAAACGCAATCATCATGTCGCTGTTTTCGCGCGCTGCTTTGGCAATTTCTTCATTAGGAATTCGGCGACGTCCAAGTTGTGACTCGCTGTCGACCGTGAACATGACCAAGCCAATTTTTCGCTCACGGTAGTAAGCCACCGTTTCATCAATGGTGGGGCGACGATCACTGCCAAAAAACTTGTCAGCTGCACGGTCGTACTCCTCGCCGTAATTGTCGAAAGGATTCCAGCAACTTACTTCGGCATGGGTATGAATATCAATGGCAATCAGGTCTTGGTGTTTCATAAATACTTTCAAAAATTCGGGAAAACCCTGTGATTTTTAATGCGGCATAGAAAGACAATATAGTTATTGATAATAACCTTTTTAAACAAAACCTGCATTCCGGCAAGGTCGTTTTTCAAACCGACATCATGAATCAAAATTTACATCCTTTGCTGGTGCGCGCCCAATCCAATGGCATCCACTTCGAAATGAAAGGCGCCGTGGCGGTGGTGCGCTTAAGCCGACCGGCCAAGCGCAATGCCCTCAACGATGGCTTGGTGGAAGCATTGCGGGATATCTTTCAAAACCTTCCTAAAGAAGCCAAATCTGCCGTTATTCATGGCGAAGGCGACCATTTCTGTGCTGGCCTCGATTTGTCTGAATTGAAAGAACGCGACGCTGGTCAAGGTGTGTTCCATTCTCGCAGTTGGCATGTGGCATTGGACGCTGTTCAATTGGGCAGCGTACCGGTCATTGCAGCCTTGCACGGTGCTGTGGTGGGTGGCGGATTAGAGCTGGCCAGTGCCTGCCACATTCGCGTCGCCGACGACAGCGCTTTCTTTGCCCTGCCTGAAGGCACGCGAGGTATTTTTGTGGGCGGCGGTGGCTCTGTTCGCATTCCAAAACTGATTGGTGTAGCGCGCATGACTGACATGATGCTCACAGGCCGCGTTTACAACGCCATTGATGGCGAGCGCATTGGTTTAGCCCAATACCATGTGCCCACAGGTACCGCTTTGGAAAAGGCCATGGACTTGGCCCAACGCATTGCCACCAATGCACCGCTAACCAACTACGCCCTGATGCACGCCCTGCCTCGAATTGCCGAGCAGCCTGCAGACCATGGTTACCTCACCGAGGCACTTATTTCATCTATTGCACAAGCTGCACCTGAGGCCAAAGCGCGCGTGAAAGCCTTTTTAGAAGGCAAGGCAGCCAAAGTTCAAAAGAGCTAAGAGCACAGAGCAAACAACACATCTTCTGGTTACTCAACAACAAGCATGAGCCCACCTAAATTTAGACCGCTGCGTTTTGGCGTGACACGTGTCAGCTTGAGAGATGGTGTGCCCGGTACAAATTACCTGAAGGCAGATCAAGAATTAAATGCTTTTCCAGATCGTCTCACCGACCGCTTTCAACACTGGGCACAGAACAAGCCCCATCAAACCTTGTTTGCGCGTCGCGTCAAATTGGCCGATGGCAACTTGGGGGACTGGCGGCATGTAACTTATGCAGAGGCTTGGAGCACTGCGCGCAACATTGCGCAAGGCCTCATCAACCGCAGCCTGAACGCAGAACGGCCAGTGGTGATCTTGAGTGAAAACAGCTTGGAACATGCCTTGTTGGCCTTAGGTTGCATGGTGGCAGGCGTCCCATTTGTGCCAACCTCGCCGCCCTACTCACTCATCAGTCAAGACTACGACAAGCTCAAGCACGTCCTGCGCACCGTTACACCCGGCATGGTGTTTGCCAGCGATGCTCGTTATGCCAAGGCCATTGCCGCGACGGTTTCCAGCGAGATGGAAATTGTGATGAACGAAGGCAGTGTTGAAGGCAAAGAAGTCACTTCATTTGAGGCCTTGTGCCAAACCCAGGCTACCGCCCAAGTGGACGCAGCCATTGCGTCAACCGGTCCAGACACCATTGTGAAATTTTTGTTCACAAGTGGCTCTACCAAAATGCCCAAGGCCGTAATCAACACACAGCGTTTGTGGTGCGCCAACCAACAACAAATGGCGCAATCCATGCCCATTTTGGCAGAAGAGCCATTGGTACTGGTCGACTGGTTACCTTGGAATCACACATTTGGTGGCAATCACAACTTTGGCATGGTAGTGTTTCATGGCGGCACCATGTACATCGACGATGGCAAGCCCACGCCAACGCTCATGCACGAGACATTGCGTAACCTGCGCGAAATAGCGCCCACTGTTTACTTCAATGTACCCACGGGTTTTGAAGCCATTGCACTGGCAATGAAGTCAGATGACTTGTTGCGCAAGACCTTATTGTCACGCGTGCAAATGTTTTTCTACGCAGGTGCTGCTTTGGCTCAACCCATTTGGGACAGCTTGTATGAATCGCAAGAAAGAGAAATTGGCGAGCGCATTGTGATGGGAACTGGCCTTGGCATGACCGAGTCTGGCCCGTTTGGTATTTTTGTGACCAACCCTCATGTTTCTGCAGGCGACTTGGGGGTGCCCACGCCTGGATTGGAACTCAAACTGGTCGACATGGGTGGCAAAACAGAAGTCCGCTATCGCGGGCCCAACATCACGCCAGGTTACTGGCGCAATGCGGAAGAAACAATAAACTCCTTTGACGATGATGGCTTCTTCTGTACAGGAGATGCTGTCAAATGGATTGACGAAACAGATGTTCATTTGGGTCTGAAATTTGATGGCCGCATTGCTGAAGACTTCAAATTGGCCACCGGTACTTTCGTGAGCGTAGGGCCTTTACGCGGCAAGATCATTGCAGCTGGAGCACCCTACATTCAAGATGTGGTCCTCACTGGCATCAACTTGAAA
>CAXNGF010000274.1:0-3020 GCA_964201905.1 Limnohabitans sp.
ACCATGCCTGTAAGCAAGTTTGACAATGATCGCTTTGCCGCTGAAAGCGATCGACCCCGCAGCGGCCAACAACAAACCCGACGAGAATTTAGAAGCTGGGGTTTGCGTCAAAAGCCAACCGCCTGGCCATCACGCCGTGGATCGGAGGCTGCTATGTAGCCCTGCACTTTGGGGTCTCCCATGCGCCAAATGAATTGACCCGCGCCGAAGTCTTGGTATGAATCGTTGATGAGTTCAAGCTCGTGTCCCAAATCGTTCAGGCCTTGAACGGTGTTGCGGTCCATGTTGGATTCGGCATTGATGGACATGCCGGCGTTGTAGCGCCAGCGCGGTGCATCACAAGCCGTTTGGGGGTTCTGGCCGTAGTCAAGCATGCGCACCAAGGTCTGCATATGACCTTGAGGCTGCATGTTGCCCCCCATCACGCCATAACTCATGACGGGCTGGCCATTTTGAGTTAAGAAAGCAGGAATGATGGTTTGGAAAGGTTTTTTACCAGGCGCAACCAAGTTGGCAGCGTTGGCACCCTTCAAATCGGTGCTGAAGCCAAAACCTCTGTTTTGCAAGCTGACACCATAAGTAGGTTCAACCACACCCGACCCAAAGCCCATGTAGTTGCTTTGAATGAAACTCACCATCATGCCGTTTTCGTCGGCAGCCGTGAGGTAAATGGTGCCGCCTTTCACAGGATTGCCGGCCTTGAAATCTTGCGCCTTCTTCATGTCAATAAGTTTGGCGCGGCTCTTCAAATACGCGGGGTCAAGCATTTGCGCCGGCGTGACTTTCATGTAGCGTGGATCGGCCACATAGCGGTAAACGTCGGCAAAGGCCAACTTCATGGCTTCAATTTGCAAATGTTGCGAATCGATGCCATCGACTTTCATGCTGCCAATGTCGAAATTTTCCAAAATACCTAAAGCGATGAGGGCCGCTATGCCTTGGCCATTTGGGGGAATTTCATGCAAGGTGTAGCCGCGGTAGTTTTCCGCAATTGGCTCAACCCATTCAGGTCGATATGCCGCTAAATCTTGCAGCGACAAGGCGCCACCATGCTGTGTAGAGAAGCGCACCAGGGCTTCTGCAATTTCGCCTTCATAAAAAGCCCGGCCTTTGGTTTCTGCAATGGCACGCAAGCCTCTGGCTGCTGCTTTGAATTGGAACAACTCACCTACATTCGGCGCACGACCCCATGGCAAAAAGCTTTCGGTAAAGCCAGGCAGGGACTGCAGCAAAGGTGTGGCAGCGTCCCATTTTTGTTGCACCACCACAGGCATCAGGTAGCCGCGCTCTGCAATTTCAATGGCCGGCTCCATCAGATCGGCAAAAGGCAGCTTGCCAAATTTTTCACTCATGGCAACCCATGCGCCCACTGCGCCGGGAACCGTGACAGAGTCCCATCCGCGCTTGGGTGGGTTAACGGCATCGTGGCCATATTTGTTGTGGAAATACTCTGGGGTCCAGGCCTGCGGTGCAGGTCCGGATGCATTCAGGCCGTGGAGTTTGTTGCCGTCCCACAAAATACAAAATGCATCAGAGCCTAAACCGTTGCTGACGGGCTCTGTGATGGTCATGGCCGCTGCAGCAGCAATGGCTGCATCCACCGCATTGCCACCTTTGAGCATCATGCGCAAACCAGCTTGAGCCGCCAACGGGTGTGAGGTAGACACAATGTTGCGCGCAAACAAGGGGAGGCGCGCAGACGAATAAGGGGTGCTGAAATCAAAACTCATGATGTGGTCCACATTGATCTGAGGAAGGGTATTTTGAGGTTGGGTATTCTGGGCTCAATGAGCGATTGTGTCAGGAAATTTGTGACCTAAAGTCACATCGATCCACGAGAGCGGCGACTTGTCAAAAAAAACGGCACCCGAAGGCGCCGTTTTGGCTCGGAAGTGCTTATGGATCAGTCTTCGACAAAGGCTTCCTCGCGCTTGGACTTCACAGAAGGCAAAAGCACGATGATGAGCAACACAACGGCAGCGGCCAACAGACTGGCTGACAAACCACGCGTGACAAATACAGTCCAGTCACCGCGAGACAGGAGCAGAGCGCGGCGTAAGTTTTCTTCCATCATAGGGCCCAAGATGAAACCCAACAGCAGGGGAGCAGGCTCCATGCCCAATTTGATAAACGTATAGCCAATGACACCAAATGCACCCACCATCCAAATGTCGAAGGTGTTGTTGTTGGTGGAGTACACGCCAATGGCGCAGAACAAAATAATGGCAGGGAATAACCAACGGTAAGGCACAGTGAGCAATTTGATCCACATGCCAATGAGCGGCAGGTTCAAGATGATCAGCATGGCATTACCAAGCCACATGGAGGCAATCAGACCCCAGAACAACTCTGGGTTGCTGGTCATCACTTGAGGTCCAGGTTGAATATTGTGAATGGTCATGGCACCCACCATCAAGGCCATCACGGCATTGGGTGGAATACCCAAGGTGAGCAATGGGATGAAGGAGGTTTGTGAGCCTGCGTTGTTGGCTGATTCTGGTGCAGCAACACCGCGAATATTGCCCTGACCAAACGGCACTTCACCAGGACGCAGTTTGGTTTTTTTCTCGATGGTGTAGGCCGCAAAAGCTGCCAAGAGCGCACCACCACCCGGCAAAATGCCCAACATAGAACCAATGGCTGTGCCCCGCAAAACCGCAGGAATCATGTTCTTGAAGTCTTCTTTGGTAGGTAACAAACCTGTCACCTTGCCCGTAAAAACTTCACGTTTGTCTTCTGTCTTTGCCAGGTTGGCAATGATTTCGCCATAACCAAACACACCCATGGCAATGGTAATGAAACCAATGCCGTCTGTGAGTTCTGGAATATCGAAGCTGTAGCGCGCCACACCAGAGTTCACGTCAGTTCCCACCAAGCCCAACAAAAGGCCCAGCACGATCATGCCAACCGCTTTTAACAGTGAGCCAGAGGCCAACACAACAGCGCCAATCAAGCCCAAGATCATGAGCGAGAAATATTCGGCGGGACCAAACTTAAAAGCCACTTCGGTTAAAGGTGCT